>NZ_JBNHFK010000006.1:0-244722 GCF_059090185.1 Arthrobacter sp. MDT1-49-2 | reverse complement strand
CTCCGTTGGTCGGATGAGTGTGGTAACCCATATCGAACCGGAGACCCTCGCCTATTTAACTTTTGCCACGCCGTTCACAACCACCGTAAGAGTTACAGCTAGGCGGCGAAGGCCGGCGGCGCAGGGCTTATGCCCGCACCGCCGGCCCGCACTGATCCGGTAAGGATTCGTCAGTTGCTGCCCGCCGGGACCGTCAGTCTTCCGCTGCTCCCAGTACTGCCGCGCCGTAGCCGGGCAGCTGAAGGGCATCACCGTAGAGCTCGGACGGAGCCGTCTCGAGCAGGACCCTGGCGGGGCCGTCCAAAAGGACCGGTACTTCCCGCGGCGAATCGGCGAAGTTCAACGCCACCGCTGTGCCACCGCGCCGGAACACCAGCCAGCGTCCCACCTCGTCAAATTCCACCCTTGTGGAGCCCATGTCGGGGTCGGTCAGGTCCGGACGGTTCCGGCGCAGCTCAAGGAGCTCCCGGTACAGCGCCAGCAGCCGGCCGTGACCGCCGCTTTCGGCTTCAGACCAGTCCAGTTTCGAATTGGCGAACGTCTGCGGGTCCTGCGGATTCGGTACGGTATCCGGATCCCAGCCCATCCGTTCAAATTCCCGCAACCGGCCCTCTGCGGTGGCCTTACCCAGCTCGGGTTCCGGATGCGAGGTAAAGAACTGCCACGGCGTGGATGCCCCGAATTCCTCGCCCATAAAGATCATGGGCGTAAACGGAGACGTCAGGTTCAGCACGGCAGCCAGCGCCAGCTGCGGATAGTCCAGGCTCGCGCTGAGCCGGTCCCCCGCCGCCCGGTTGCCGATCTGGTCATGGTTCTGGGTACAGACCACCAGCTGCCGGGCGGAAACCGTGTCCTTGTCGATCGGACGTCCGTGGGTGCGTCCGCGGAAGGAGGAGAAGGTGCCGTTGTGGAAGAAGCCTTCCTGCAGCACCTTCGCCAGGGCTTCGAGGGAATCGAAGTCCTCGTAGTAGCCCCCGTTTTCACCGGTGAGGTTGGTGTGCGCGGCATGGTGGAAGTCATCGGACCACTGCCCAGCCAGCCCGTAGCCGTTGACATTCCGGGGCGTGATGAGCCGCGGGTTGTTCAGGTCCGATTCGGCGATCAGGAACAGCGGCTTGCCCAGCGTGCGGGCGCACTCGTCCGTGGCGGCCGCAATCTCTTCGAGGATGTGCACCGCCCGTTCGTCGTGCAGTGCGTGGACGGCATCCAGGCGCAGCCCGTCGACGTGGTAGTCGCGGAACCACATCAGCACGTTCTCCACGATGTACTCGCGGACCGTGTCTGAAAGGGGGCCGTCCAGGTTCACCGAGTCGCCCCAGGTGTTGGCTTTTCCCTCAGTGAGGTAGGGGCCGAACATCGGCAGGTAGTTGCCGCTGGGACCGAGGTGGTTGTAGACCACGTCCTGGATGACGCCCAGTCCTGCCCGGTGGGCCGCGTCGACAAAGCGCTGGTAGGCTTCCGGCCCGCCGTAGGTTTCCTGCACGGAGTACCAGAGCACCCCGTCATAGCCCCAGTTATGCGTCCCGTTGAAGGAGTTCACCGGAAGCAGTTCCACGTAACGCACGCCCAGGCCCACCAGATAGCCCAGCCGTTCGATGGCCGCGTCCAGGGTTCCCTCCGGCGTGAAGGTGCCGATATGCAGCTCGTAAATGGCGCCGCCGTCGAGCCCCGGGGACACCCAGTCTCCGTCCTGCCACTCGTGGAGCTCCGGATCGAACGTGCGGGAGAGCTCATGCACGCCCGCCGGCTGCCGGCGTGAGCGCGGATCCGGCACGGGCGCCTCGGCGTCGTCAATCAGGTAGCCGTAATCGATGTCCTCGGTGAGTTCGGCATGCTGGGCGTGCCACCAGCCGTTTTCCCCCGGGCTCATGGACAGCCGGCGGCCGTCCGCCAGCAGGGTCATGGTGTTGGCTTTGGGAGCCCACACATCGAAGTTCGTCCTCACTTGCCGTCCTCCCGAACCAGCAGCGCCACCGGGTAGCTGCCGAACAGATCTGCGGCGGCCATCCGGCCGTCGCCCGTATGGGTGGTTCCCGTGATCACGTCGCGGTACGTCCCCGCGGGCAGCAGCACGGTGGTTTCCTGCCAGCCGCCCTGCGCTTGCAGCCCTATCGGGAGGCGGGTCACGAGGGTTACCGCCCCGCCGCGGTCGAAGCCGAAGACGTGCCCCGCTCCTGGACCGTCCGCCATGACCGGGACGTAGCCGCTGAAGAGTTCGGGCCGGCCGCGCTTGAGCTGGAGCGCGCGGGTGGTGATCAGCAGTTTTGCCTCTGCATCCTCATCGACGTCCGGCGCGCCGTTTTTGGCGAACGACGCCGCCACGTCACGGCGGCGCTGAAAGTCCACCTCGCGCCGGTTGTCCGGGTCCACGAGGGAGCGGTCCCAGAATTCCGTGCCCTGGTAGACATCCGGGACGCCGGGCATGGTCAGCTGCAGCAGCTTGGCCGACAGCGAGTTGGAACATCCCGCGGTGCGGATCCGCTCCACCAGCGAGGTAATCACGGCGTTCACCTCGGCGTCGTCAAACGCGGCGTCGATGGCGGCGTGCATCCGGGTTTCAAACGCTGTGTCGGGGGCCGTCCAGGTGGTGCTCGCAGAGGCTTCCCGCGAGGCTTTTTCCGCATAGGCATTCGCACGGTCCCGGCTAAGCGGCCAGGCACCGATGACTGCCTGCCAGAGCAGATTTGCCATCGGCGCATCACCCATCGGTGCCAGCGACTGCAGTTTCCCAAAGGCGTCCGCCCACTCCCCGGGGATTTCAGCCAACACGGAAATCCTTGCCCGGGTGTCTTCGCTGCGTTTGGTGTCGTGCGTGGTCAGCGCGGTCATGGCGGCGGGCTGCTCCAGCTGCCGCCGCAGCAGCCTGGCGTGCAGCTCAGCGGGCGTAACGGCGAAGTGTGCCGGGTCGGCGCCCACTTCGTTCAGGGAGGTCAGGCGCGAGTAACGGTAGAACGCGGTGTCCTCGACGCCCTTGGCCATCACCATCCCGGAGGTCTGCTGGAACCGGACCGCAAGTTCCCCGAGGTCGGACAGGGAGACCGTGGTCAGGTCCCCGGCCGGCAGCGGGTTCAGCAGCCCGTGCAGGGTTTGCAGGGCACCGGCCAGATCGGGACGGCGGACGGTCGCGGAAATCACCGCGTCCGTGAGGTATTCGCTGCCTTCGGGCAGGTAGCTGCGGTACACCGGGAAGCAGGCCAGCAGCTCGGCGAGGGCGTCCGCCGCGGTTGCCGGATCCAGCCCGGAATCCGCGGGCAGGAGGCGTACCAGCCGCTGCACCTCGGAGTTCAGCAGGTGATCGGCGATGCCGCGCTTGGTGCCGTGGATCATGTCGGCGTAGGGCTCGGTCGGCACCAGGGCAGTGAGCGTGTCCTCGCCGGCCGGGTCAACGAAGAGGCGGTCGACGTCGGCGAGCGCGTCATAGCCGGTGGTGCCCTCCGTTTCCCAGTCCCGGGGCAGTGTCTCTCCCGGTTCCAGGATCTTTTCGACCAGGATGTAGGCGCCGCCGGTGAGCTCCCGCAGCCGGGCGAGGTAGCCCTTGGGGTCCGCGAGACCGTCCGGGTGGTCGATGCGCAGTCCGTCCACCAGCCCTTCATCGAACCATCGCCGGATCTCGGCGTGGGCTTCGTCGAACACCCAGGGCTCCTCCACGCGGATGCCCGCCAAGGTGTTGACGCCGAAGAAGCGCCGGTAGTTCAGCTCGCTGTCCGCTCGCCGCCAGTTCACCAGTTCGTAGTGCTGCCGGGCGTGGACCTCCTGTGCCGAGTCGCCCTCCCGCGCCGTGCCCGGTGCCACCGGGTAGCGGTTCTCGTAGTAGTGCAACTCCCCGTTGACCAGCTTGAGCTGCTCCAGTTCGTTGTCACCGTCGCCCAGGACGGGAAGGCGCAGCTTCCCGCCGGCGGCTTCCCAGTCAATGTCGAAGGCTTCCGCGTACCGGGAGCCGCGGCCGTTTTCGAGTACCGACCACCACCACTTGTTCCGGGCGGGTGTGGCGACGCCCATGTGGTTGGGCACAATGTCCACCAGCACCCCCATCCCGGCTGCGTGGGCGGCCTCGGAGAGCGCCTTCAGCCCGTCGGCTCCGCCCCGGGCCGGATCAACGGCGGAGGGGTCAACCACGTCGTAGCCGTGGTCGGAGCCCTCCTCCGCGGTCAGGATGGGCGAGAGGTAGACCCAGTCCACCCCGAGGTCCGCAAGGTACGGGACCAGGGCGGCAGCGTCGTGGAGGGTGAACGAGGGGCGTATCTGCAGGCGGTAGGTGGACAGCGGGGTCCTCATTCAGCCGTCCCGTCCGTCTGTGCCTTGGCCTCGGCCAGTGCCGCGAGGGAGGCGGCCACGGAGTGGTCGTGTTCTTCCTCTTCAGCGTGGGCGCGCAGGACCACCATGGATTTGGCGGACACGTTCAGCTGGCTGTCCGCCGGGACCGGCTCCGAATCCGCGTAGTCACCGGCAGTGTCGATGACCACGTCCCACGCGGGGGCGTACTCCTTGGCCGGGACAGTGACCTTCACGGCCTCGTCATGCGCGTTGAAGTAGAGCAGGAAGTTCACGTCGGTGATCCGCTGCCCGCGGGCGTCCTTGCCGCGGATTCCCTGTCCGTTGAGGAAAACACCCAGGGACCGGCTGACCGGGGTGTCCCAGTCATCCGGGGACATGGGAGTGCCGTCCTCGGTGAGCCAGACGATGTCCGGCAGCGCTTCGCCTTCCCCGCGCCGCACGGGCCGTCCGTCGAAGAACCGGCGGCGGCGGAACGTGGGGTGCTCGGCGCGCAGCGTGTTGACCGCTGCGGTGAACTCCATCAGCGGGGTGTCCATGGCATCCCAGTTGATCCAGCTCAGCTCGGAGTCCTGGGCATAGGTGTTGTTGTTGCCCTGCTGGGTCCGGCCCAGCTCGTCGCCGTGCGCGATCATGGGCACGCCCTGGGAGAGCAGCAGCGTGGCAAGGAAGTTACGCTGCTGACGGGCACGCAGGGAGAGCACGGCCGGATCATCGGTGGGACCCTCCGCACCGCAGTTCCAGGAACGGTTGTGGGACTCGCCGTCGTTGTTGTCCTCGCCGTTGGCCTCGTTGTGTTTCTCGTTGTAGGACACCAGGTCATGCAGCGTGAAACCGTCGTGGGCGGTGACGAAGTTGATGGAGGCGACGGGCCGGCGGGCCGAGGACTCATAGAGGTCGGCGGAACCGGTGATGCGGGACGCGAATTCACCCAGGGTCGACGGCTCGCCGCGCCAGAAGTCGCGGACCGTATCCCGGTACTTGCCGTTCCACTCGGTCCACTGCGGCGGGAAGTTGCCTACCTGGTAGCCGCCGGGTCCGATGTCCCACGGCTCGGCGATCAGTTTGACCTGGGAGACTACCGGGTCCTGCTGCACCAGTTCGAAGAAGGTGGACAGCTTGTCCACATCGTAGAACTCGCGGGCCAGGGTGGAGGCGAGGTCGAAGCGGAAACCGTCAACGTGCATTTCCGTCACCCAGTACCGCAGCGAATCCATGATCAGCTGCAGGGAGTGCGGGTTGCCGACATTCAGCGAGTTGCCGGTGCCCGTGTAGTCCATGTAGTACCGCTTGTCGTCCTCCACCAGACGGTAGTAGGAGGCGTTGTCGATGCCGCGGAAGGAGAGCGTGGGGCCCAGGTGGTTGCCCTCGGCCGTGTGGTTGTAGACAACGTCCAGGATCACTTCGATGCCGGCGAGGTGCAGGGCGCGCACCATTGCCTTGAATTCCTGGACCTGCTGTCCGTGGTCGCCCGTGGCGCTGTAGATGTTGTGCGGGGCGAAGAAGCCGATCGTGTTGTAACCCCAGTAGTTGGACAGTCCCTTGTCCTGCAGGGTCGAGTCATTCACGAACTGGTGGACCGGCATGAGTTCAATCGCGGTGACGCCGAGTTTCTGCAGGTGGGCGATCACCGAAGGGTGGGCGACGCCGGCGTAGGTGCCGCGCTGCTCTTCGGGAACGTCGGGGTGCATTTCGGTCAGGCCCTTGACGTGTGCCTCGTAAATCACTGACTGGTGATACGGGGTCTTGGGCTTGCGGTCACCGTCCCAGTCGAAGAACGGGTTGATCACCACGCCCATCATCATGTGCGGCGCGGAATCCTCATCGTTGCGCGAGTTTTCATCACCGAAGTTGTAGCCGAACAGCGCCTGGTCCCAGTCGATTTCACCGGCCACGGCCTTGGCATACGGGTCCAGCAGCAGCTTGTTGGGGTTGCACCGGTTCCCGTTCTCGGGATCGTTCGGCCCATCGACGCGGTAGCCGTATTTCTGCCCCGGCATGACCTGCGGCAGGTAACAGTGCCAGACGTACCCGTCCACCTCGCTCAGGCGGATTTGTTCCTCATTGCCGTCCTCATCGAACAGACACAGCGTTACGGAGTCCGCCACTTCGCTGTACAACGCGAAGTTAGTGCCGTTTCCGTCGTAGGTTGCACCCAGCGGATAGGCATCTCCCGGCCAAACTTCCATGTAGAGCTCCTGACTAGTTCAGTGACAACACCAAATTGATATGTCTGCTTACTTTTCTACCCCAGACTTGGAGCTTACTTGAATTTCCAGGCCCGGGAGGGCGGTAAATTCCGCGACAAGCGATCGGATCTGCGGTTCAAGCCGGGACGGAGATACCGGACCGGCGGCTGCCGCGAGGGTCCCCGCCCGGCCGTGCAGGCTGGCAGCCGCGGCGGCCAAGCGCGCGTAATGGCCGGGTCCGCGCCGGTCCTCCGGCGTGCGGTCCGTGGCGAGCAGGGCGCCGAGGATGCCTGAGAGTGTGTCGCCGCTGCCCGCCGTCGCAAGCCACGGTGTGGCCTCGGCCTGGCTGTACAGCTCACCGGTGGGCGCTGCCGCCAGGGTTGCCCAGCCTTTCAGCAGGACGGTGGCGCCAGTGCGCCGGGCGGCGTCCCGGGCAAAGCGCGCCGGGTCCCCTTCAATATCGGTCCGTGAGACCTCCGCCCCCATGCCGCGCAGCAGGGCGGTGAGCTCCCCGGCGTGCGGGGTCAGCACGACGGCGGGATGAAGTCCCGGACCCGCGGCGGCCACCGCGTCGGCATCGATCACGGCGGGCAGGCCTGAAGCCATCGCGTCCACGGCGCGGCGCCGCTGGTCTTCGTCATTTCCGGCGCCCGGGCCGGCAAGCCAGGCCTGGACATGGGTTCCGGCGACCGTGCCGGAACTGCAGACAGCTTCCGGATGGGATTGGTTGATCAGCCGGGCAACATTCTCAGGGCCGAGATAGCGGACCATCCCGACCCCGGTGGCCAGGGCTGCTCCCGTAGCCATCACCGCCGCTCCGGGGTAGGCGGACGAACCTGCGGCGATGCCCAGGACGCCACGGCTGTATTTGTGGTCCGCCCGGCCCGGAACCGGCAGGATACGGGCCAGGTCCGCCTCCTGCAGCCGGTAGGCGTCCGGAGCGCCAAGGTAGTCACCGAGGCCAATGTCGATGCAGCGGACGGCTCCGGCGGCCACCGCACCCGGTCCGGCCAGCAGCCCGGTCTTGACCGCACCGAACGTCACCGTCATATCTGCGTGCAGGCAGGTTCCCGGCATCCGGCCGGTGTCCGCTTCCACACCGCTGGGCAGGTCGCAGGCAATCACCAGCGGGCCGGCGGCCCGGTGCCGGGCAGCATTAAGATCGTCGGCAAGTGCGCGTACCGGGCCGCGCAGGCCGCCGGACCCACCGGTGCCCAGGATTCCGTCCAGCACCGCGTCGGCAGCCAAACAGGCGGCCGTCCCCTCGGCGACGGTTGCTTCGGTCAGCTGTCGGACCGTACCGCCCTGGGCGCGGAAGGCTGCCAGTGCCTCGGAATGCGCCGTCGACGCGGTGAGCAGCGCCTCTGCGGCTACTCCGCGCCCGGCCAGGCGGGCCGCTGCATAAAGGGCGTCGCCGCCGTTGTTGCCGCTGCCGGCCAGTACCACGAGCCGGGACCCATAGAGCCGTCCACGGCGGGTTTTCAGGGCCGATGCAGCAGCAGCGTACAGCCCGTAGGCTGCACGCTGCATGAGTTCCGCTCCGCGCCCGTCCGCCAGGAGCGGGGCCTCGGCGCGGCGGACGGCGGTTCCGGTATAGGCACTGATCATGCGCTACACCTTAGCCCTCGGCGACGACCATTGCTGTAGCTACATCCCCGTCATGGCTGAGGGACAGATGCCAGACCTGCACGCCCTTCCCGGCGGCCACGGCCGCTACCGTTCCATCAATCTGCAGCTGCGGCGCTCCTGCAGGATCCAGCCGGACCTGGCAGTCCTGCCAGTTCATCCCTGCAGGGGCTCCCAGCGCTTTGGCGACGGCTTCCTTCGCCGCGAACCGGGCGGCGAGGGAACGCAGGTTCAGTTCCCGCTCTGCGGGCGCGAAGAGGCGCGCCCGCAGGCCCGGAGTGCGTTCCAACTGCCGCCCGAAGCGCGGCACATCCACAACGTCGACGCCGATCCCGATGATCATCTGGGGCCACTTCCTACTCGACCGTGACGGACTTGGCGAGGTTGCGCGGCTGGTCCACATCGAAGCCCTTGGCCGTAGCCAGTTCGCAGGCGAAGATCTGCAGCGGCACGGTGGTCAGCAGCGGCGCCAGCAGCGGCGGCGTCTCCGGCACATAGAAGATGTGCTCGGCGTAGGCCTTCACGGCGTCGTCGCCCTCTTCGGCAATCACGATCGTCTTGGCACCGCGGGCGCGGATCTCCTGGATGTTGGAGACCACCTTGGCGTGCAGCGAATCCCGGCCCCGCGGGGAGGGAACCACCACGAACACGGGCTGGCCTTCCTCGATCAGGGCAATCGGGCCGTGCTTCAGCTCGCCGGCGGCGAATCCTTCAGCGTGGATGTACGCCAGCTCCTTGAGCTTCAACGCACCTTCCATGGCTACGGGGAAGCCGACATGGCGGCCCAGGAAGAGCACCGATCCGGTTTCCGACATCACCTGTGCCAGTTCCTTGATCTGTCCCGAGTTGTCCAGCACCTGCTGGATCTTGTCCGGGACCTTGGACAGATCCGCCAGGATGTCCTTGATCTCGCCCTGGAACTTGTTGCCCCGGATCTGTGCCAGGTAGAGGCCCAGCAGGTAGGCGGCGGTGATCTGCGCCAGGAAGGCCTTGGTCGAGGCGACGGCGATTTCCGGCCCGGCGTGGGTGTAGAGCACGGCATCGGATTCACGCGGGATGGTGGAACCGTTGGTGTTGCAGATGGCCAGTACCTTGGCGCCCTGCTCCTTGGCGTACCGAACTGCCATGAGGGTGTCCATGGTTTCGCCCGACTGGGAGATGGCGACAATAAGCGTATTGGCGTCCACGATGGGGTCCCGGTAGCGGAACTCGTGGCTGAGTTCGACCTCCACCGGGAGGCGGCACCAGTGCTCAATGGCGTACTTGGCGACCTGGCCGGCGTAGGCGGAGGTGCCGCAGGCCAGCACCATGATCTTGTTGACGGATTTCAGTTCCTCGGGGCTGACCCGAAGCTCATCCAGGGTCAGGCGCCCGTCGGCGTCGGAGCGGCCCAGCAGGGTGTCCCCCACTGCCTGGGGCTGGTCATTGATTTCCTTCTCCATGAAGGAGTCGTAGCCGCCCTTTTCGGCTGCGGCGGCATCCCAGTTCACGTGGAACTCGGTGCCCTCGGCCGGGGTGCCGAAGAAGTCGGTGATCTCCACGGACTCGGGCGTGATGGCCACTACCTGGTCCTGGCCGAGTTCCACGGCGCGGCGGGTGAAGTCGATAAAGCCTGAGACATCGGAGCCCAGGAAGTTCTCGCCCTCACCGAGGCCGACGACGAGCGGGGAGTTGCGCCGTGCTGCCACCACGGTGCCGGGGGAATCGTTGTGCACGGCAAGGAGGGTGAACGCACCCTCCAGCTGCTGGCAGGCCAGCTGCATGGAGCGGGCCAGATCGCCGGCGCCTTCGCCGCGGTAGATCGAGCCCAGCAGTGCGGCGGCAACCTCGGTGTCGGTTTCCGACACGAAGACGGTGCCGGCGTCCAGGAGCTGTGTCTTCAGTTCGGCGAAGTTTTCGATGATGCCGTTGTGGATCACGGCGAGGCGGCCGTTGTCCGCCAGGTGCGGGTGCGCGTTTTCGTCGGTGGGACCGCCGTGGGTGGCCCAGCGGGTGTGGCCGATGCCGGTGGAGGCAGCCGGCAGAGGCGCGGCTTCGAGTTCGGCTGTCAGGTTGGCCAGTTTTCCGGACTTCTTCCGGAACTGGATGCCTGCGGGGGTCAGGACGGCGACACCGGCGGAGTCATATCCGCGGTATTCCAGGCGCCGCAGACCTTCCATTACGACGTCGAGGGCGCCGTGGCTCCCGGTCAATCCGGATTCCGCTCCGGCGTCAACGCTTGCGGCGGCACCGGGGCGGCCTGCATATCCAATAATTCCACACATACCACTAAGCGTACCGGCCAGTGGCCCGGCTTACCGAAATCCGGCTGCCGGCGGCGGTGCCGCGCCGCTCTATCCGCAGCGGCACCGTTTGGGATTGCCGCCGCTACAGGGCACAATTCCTAGGGTGTCAGAACGCCATACAAAGTCCTCCGGAGGCCATTCGCCTGAGAGCAGCTTCACGCCTTTCGTGGAGCTCGACCGGAAGACCTGGTCGCGGCTCTCCCATGAGATCCGTTCTCCGCTTAATCAGGAGGACATCCTCCGTCTGCGCGGGCTCGGTGACCAGCTGAACCTGGACGAGATCCGGGAGGTCTACCTGCCGCTGTCGCGGCTCCTGAACCTGTATGTCGCCGCCGCCGGCCGGCTGCACAGCGCCACCACCACGTTCCTCGGGGAGAAAACAACCCGTACCCCCTTTGTCATCGGGGTCGCAGGCTCTGTGGCGGTGGGCAAATCCACCACGGCCCGTGTGCTGCGGGAAATGCTGCGCCGCTGGCCGGACACGCCGAATGTCGAGCTGATCACCACTGACGGCTTCCTGTACCCCAATGCCGAACTCGAGCGCCGCGGGCTGATGCAGCGCAAAGGCTTCCCGGAGTCCTATGACCGGCGCCGGCTCCTGCGTTTCGTCAGCGAGGTGAAAAGCGGGGCCGAGGAAGTCCGGGCGCCGAAGTACTCGCACCTCACCTATGACATTGTGCCGGGCGAAGAGGTCGTTGTCCGCCGTCCGGATGTGCTCATCGTCGAGGGACTGAATGTCCTGGCGCCCGCGCGGCCCCGCGCCGACGGGCGTTCCGGCCTGGCGCTGAGCGACTTCTTCGACTTTTCCATCTACGTGGATGCCCGAACCTCGTACATCGAAGAGTGGTATGTCCAGCGCTTCCAGTCCCTGCGCAGCGGCGCGTTCGCTGATCCGGCGTCGTACTTCCACAGGTACGCGGGCCTTACCGATGAGGAGGCACGGGCTACGGCCCTGGACATTTGGCGGCGCATCAACGAACCCAACCTGGTGGCCAATGTCCTGCCCACGAGGGGCCGCGCCCAGCTGGTGCTGACCAAGGACGCGGACCACTCCGTGACACGGATGCTGCTGCGCAAGACGTAGCAGCCGGCGGGATCAGACCGCTGCGCCGGCTTCCGTATTCAGCGCGAGGTTGTTTTCCACCGTTTCGGCAAGGCGACGTGCGGTTTCAGCCGCCGTCTCCATATCGGCTGCTTCCACCATGACCCGGACCACCGGTTCGGTGCCGGACGGGCGCAGCAGCACCCGGCCGGTCTCGCCCAGCCCTGCCTGGGCCTGTTCCACGGCACGGCGGACCGGCTCGTTGGTCTGCACTGCGGCCTTGTCCACGCCCTTGACGTTGATCAGCACCTGCGGGAGCTTCTGCATCACCTCGGCCAGCTGTTTCAGGGGACGGCCGGTGCGGGCCACCTGGGCGGCCAGCTGCAGCCCGGTCAGCACGCCGTCGCCGGTGGTGGCGTATTCCGAGAAGATCACGTGCCCGGACTGTTCCCCGCCGAGGCTGTACCCTCCGGAACGCATGCCTTCCAGGACGTAGCGGTCCCCCACTCCGGTTTCAATCAGGTGGATGCCTGCTTCACGGAGCGCCAGCTTCAGTCCCAGGTTGCTCATGACGGTGGCCACGAGGGCATTGTCCTTGAGTTTCCCCGCATCCTTCATAGCGATGGCCATGATCGCCATGATCTGGTCGCCGTCCACCACGTTGCCCTCATGGTCTACGGCCAGGCACCGGTCTGCATCGCCGTCGTGCGCAATGCCGAGGTCCGCGCCGTGGGCCACCACGGCTTCCTGCAGCGCCTCCAGGTGGGTCGAGCCGTAGCCGTCGTTGATGTTGATCCCGTCCGGCTCCGCGCCGATGACCACTACCTCGGCCCCGGCGTCGGCGAAGACCTGCGGGGAACAGCCGCTGGCTGCGCCGTGTGCGCAGTCCAGGACCACCTTCAGCCCTTCGATGCGGTTGGGGAGCGTCTGCAGCAAGTGCACCACGTACCGGTCTTCGGCGTCGGCAAAGCGGTGGATCCGGCCCACGTCGCGCCCGGTGGGACGGAGGCTGGGGCGTGCCATCTCTGCCTCAATGGCGTCTTCAACGGCGTCATCGAGCTTCTGTCCGCCGCGGGCCAGGAACTTGATCCCGTTGTCCGGGGCGGCGTTGTGGGATGCGGAAATGACGACGCCGAAGTCGGCGTCCAGATCGGCAACAAGGAACGCGGCGGCCGGTGTGGGCAGGACGCCCGCGTCAAAGACGTCGACACCGGAGCTGGCGAGGCCTGCTTCCATCGCTGCGGAGATGAAGTCTCCGCTGATCCGGGGGTCCCGTGCCACAACGGCCACCGGGCGGCGGCCGTTCTCCACTCGGTTGTGGCCCAGCACCACGGCGGCGGCCTGGGCGAGACCGAGGGCAACTTCGGCGGTGATCAGCCCGTTGGCCAGTCCACGGACGCCGTCCGTTCCAAATAATCTTGTCATTGCGCATCCTCAAGCAGGTTGTAGCCACAGCGGGGTACCGCTAAACGGGCAACTTACTGGCCCATTCTGCCACCGGTGCCCCCGTCCCTCCGAAACGGGTGTGTCCAAACTATGCGGAAGGCCGCCAAATCGGCAGCGTAGTTGTGGTGAACGCGACGCTTTCAAAGCCGCTTAACGCCAAAAAGGCAGCCGCCGTGGCGACTGCCTTTCGGGATCCCAACACTGAACCGGCGCTCCGGCCCCTGGGCACCCAACGGGCGCTTGTGGAGCCAAGCGCCAATTCGGCGCGAGGGCCCCAAGGTGCATTCGCTCCAGCGAATGCACCTTGGGAAGCGCTGAATTAGCGCTTGGAGTACTGCGGAGCCTTGCGTGCCTTCTTGAGACCGGCCTTCTTACGCTCGATGACGCGGGCGTCACGGGTCAGGAAGCCTGCCTTCTTCAGGGCGGGGCGGTTGTTCTCGCGGTCGATCTCGTTCAGCGAACGGGCAACACCGAGACGCAGTGCACCGGCCTGGCCGGAGGGGCCGCCACCGTGAATGCGGGCGATGACGTCGTAGGCGCCTTCGAGTTCAAGAAGCTTGAACGGCTCGTTGACTTCCTGCTGGTGCAGCTTGTTCGGGAAGTAGTCTTCGAGCTCGCGGTCGTTGACGATCCACTTGCCGGTACCCGGAACAACGCGCACGCGGGCGATGGCCTGCTTGCGGCGGCCGACGGCGGAGCCGGCGACAGTCAGGGCGGGGCGTTCCTTGACTGCGGTCTGCGCCGAGTCAGAGGATTCCGAGGTGTAGCTGGTGAGCTCCTCGGTGTTTTCATTCAGCTCTTCAGTGTTCTGAGCCACGATTCTCCTTGAATTAATTCTTTAGTTGGCGGGCCAGAACTACTGGGCGACCTGGGTGATTTCGAAGGTCTTGGGCTGCTGCGCGGCGTGCGGGTGCTCTGCACCGCGGTACACCTTCAGCTTGCTGATCTGGTCAGCAGCCAGGGAGTTCTTGGGCAGCATGCCGCGAATGGCCTTCTCAACTGCGCGCACCGGGTTCTTCTCCAGCAGTTCGGCGTAGTTGACGGAGGACAGACCGCCCGGGAAACCCGAGTGGCGGTAGGCACGCTTCTGTTCGAGCTTGGCGCCGGTGAGGGCAACCTTCTCAGCGTTGATGATGATGACGAAATCGCCCATGTCCATGTGGGGAGCAAAGGTCGGCTTGTGCTTTCCGCGCAGCAGTGTTGCGGTCTGGCTGGCAAGACGGCCTAGGACAACGTCGGTGGCGTCAATGACGTGCCACTGGCGGTTGATGTCGCCGGGCTTCGGGGTGTACGTACGCACGGTTTTTGCCTTCGTTTCTTCTTCTTAGGTGGCGCGCTGTCCATGGATGCCATGGTCAGTGCAGCTTCTCTATGCGTTACCGGATGGTCAGGTGAGGACTGAATTAACCAGTGGTCCTGAGATCTCGGCTATTTCCCCGGGGCCAGGTGGCTCTGCAACTGAGCCGCTCCCGTGGGCATAGGCCTATCGAGGTAGGACACGCACAACGACTATAAACAATAGCCTGCTTGCGGGGTCAGGTCAAAAGCTGTCGCGGCGACTGTTCGTTCCAACAGCCGCTGACACCGGTATTCGATTTGCCACCATTTTATGCCGGGAGGTTCCGCGGCGCTATTTGCGGTGGGCGCGGGTCATTTCGGCACGGTCCGCAAGGCCTGCATCGGAGGGATACCTGACCTCTTCCAGGACCAGCGGATGGGGTGGCGCCAGAATGGATTTGGAGTCCCGGACCATGGCCGCAAGCCGTTCAGCCAACCATTGGGGACGGCGCTCCCCCGCCCCTACCAGCAGTGAGCCGCCCACCAGGGAGCGGACCATGTTGTGGCAGAAGGCATCGGCCTGGATGTGGGTGGTGATGACGCCGTCCCGGCCCCGGGCGAAGCTGAACTCCTGCAGCTCCCTGATGGTGGTGGACCCGGCCCGGGGCTTGCAGTAGGAAAGGAAATCCCGGATGCCCAGCACCCCTTCCGCTGCCTGGTTCATTCGGTCCGTGTCCAGCTCTGCCTTGTACCAGAGCGTGGTGTGCCGGGAGAGCGGGTCGCGGGTTCCAGGCAGGTCGGCGATGCGGTAGCTGTAGCGCCTCCACAGCGCCGAGAAGCGTGCGTCGAAGCCCGCGGGGGCGGGAACGGCCGAACGTATCTCTATGGCACCGGCGAGGGCGTCCACTACACGGCGCTGCCGGCCGTCCCTGCGGCCGGGGGCGGTGAGTTCCTTGTTCAGCACCCCGTGGAGGCGGCGCCGCAGGGACACCCCCGGGTCAAGATCCCGACCTCGGGCCAGTGCGTCCCATTCGGCGCGGCTGAGGTCGAAGTGGACCACCTGCCCGCGGGCATGGACGCCGGCATCCGTCCGTCCGGCGACGGTGATGCGGACGGGACGGCGCAGCAGCACGGCCAGTGCGTCCTCCACCATGCCCTGCACAGTCAGCAGGCCGGGCTGGGCAGCCCAGCCCGAGAACGGTGCCCCGTCATAGGCGAGGTCCATCCGGACGCGGAAAGGCCCGCCGTCCATTTCCAGGACAGCGGGCCTTTCAATAGTCATAGCACCCATATTAAGGGCACCGGGACGTCAGCGAAGAATTACTTCTTCTCTTCGGTCTCCACGACTGCCTCGTCTGCGGAGTCAGCGGACTCAGCGGAGTCGGCCGACTCTGCGGAGTCAGCGGAATCTGCCGAATCGGCGGAGTCAGCGGACTCTGCAACCGGAGCCGGAGCAGCAGCGGCAGCTGCGGTGCTGGCTTCGGCGACAACCGACTGCTTGGCGGAAAGCGGTTCCAGGACCAGTTCGATGACGGCCATGGGGGCGTTGTCGCCCTTGCGGTTGCCGATCTTGGTGATACGGGTGTAGCCGCCGTCGCGCTTCTCGACTGCCGGAGCAATGTCGGTGAAGAGCTCGTGGACGATGCCCTTATCGGAGATCAGGGCCAGGACGCGGCGGCGGGAGGACAGGTCTCCCCGCTTTGCGAACGTGATCAGGCGCTCTGCGTAGGGACGCAGACGCTTGGCCTTGGTCACCGTGGTGGTGATCTGCTTGTGCTCGAACAGCTGCGCGGCAAGGTTGGCCAGCATCAGGCGCTGGTGTGCCGGGCTGCCTCCGAGGCGCTTACCCTTGGTGGGTGTAGGCATTACTTTTTCTCCTCAAACGGTGCCGTGCGGTGCAACAAAAGCCCGCCGGCAAGAATTTGCTTCAGTTAGAGCTCGTCGTCCGAGTATTCGGACTCGTCCTCTTCAATAGCTGCGGCACGGGCGGCCAGATCAAACCCGGGAGGGGAATCCTTCAGGGACAGACCCAGTTCAACCAGCTTTGCCTTCACCTCGTCGATGGACTTCGCACCAAAGTTGCGGATGTCCATCAGGTCAGCCTCGGAGCGGGCTACGAGTTCACCCACTGTGTGGATGCCTTCACGCTTGAGGCAGTTGTAAGAACGCACGGTCAGCTCAAGGTCTTCGATCGGCAGGGCCATGTCGGCAGCCAGTGCGGCGTCCGTCGGGCTCGGGCCGATTTCAATACCTTCAGCGGCGGTGTTGAGTTCACGTGCCAGGCCGAACAGCTCAACCAGGGTGGTTCCGGCAGAGGCGACGGCGTCGCGCGGTGCAATGGCATCCTTGGTTTCCACGTCAACGATCAGGCGATCGAAGTCGGTGCGCTGTTCAACACGGGTGGCCTCCACGCGGAAGGTCACCTTCAGGACCGGCGAGTAGATGGAGTCAACCGGGATACGGCCGATCTCCTGGTCACCGGACTTGTTCTGGCTGGCCGACACGTAGCCGCGGCCGCGCTCGATGGTCAGTTCGAGTTCGAACTTGCCCTTCGAGTTCAGCGTGGCGATGTGCAGGTCGGGGTTATGGAACTCCACGCCGGCCGGCGGAGCAATGTCCGCGGCCGTGACCACGCCGGGGCCCTGCTTGCGCAGGTACGCCACAACGGGCTCGTCGTGCTCGGAGGAAACCGAGAGGTTCTTGACGTTCAGGATGATCTCGGTGACATCTTCCTTGACGCCGGGAACCGTCGTGAACTCGTGCAGCACGCCGTCAATCCGGATGCTGGTGACAGCGGCTCCGGGAATCGAGGAGAGCAGGGTACGACGGAGGGAGTTACCAAGGGTGTAACCGAAACCCGGCTCCAGGGGTTCAATGATGAACCGTGAGCGGTTGTCGGCTACGACTTCTTCAGTGAGGGTGGGGCGCTGTGCAATGAGCACTTGCATTTCCTTTCAGCGAGCATCCGCTATATGACGCAACACAAATGGTGGAAACGACGACGACGGGTCTTCCGCGGGCGTCTTGGACGGCTAACAGCCAGCCCGGGACCGGAGCCCTCCGGCGGGCAGGCCACCGAAGTGGATTGCCCGCCGGAAGGAACCGGAACCGCAGTGCTGCTTATACGCGGCGGCGCTTCGGGGGACGGCAGCCGTTGTGCGCGCTCGGGGTGACATCCTGAATGGAGCCAACCTCCAGGCCGGTGGCCTGCAGCGAACGGATAGCGGTCTCGCGACCCGAGCCCGGACCCTTGACGAAGACGTCGACCTTGCGGACGCCGTGCTCCTGTGCGCGCTTGGCGGCAGCTTCGGCAGCCATCTGAGCAGCGAACGGGGTGGACTTGCGGGAGCCCTTGAAGCCAACCTCACCGGCGGAAGCCCATGAGATAACAGCACCGGACGGGTCCGTGATGGACACGATGGTGTTGTTGAAGGTGCTCTTGATATGCGCCTGGCCGAGCGCGATATTCTTCTTATCCTTGCGACGCGGTTTGCGGACCGCTCCACGAGTCTTGGGGGGCATTACTTCTCCTACAAAGAGTTTGGTTTAGGTGGCCCGGATTCGGGCCTTGGCCGTAAGACCGCTTATTTAGCGGCCGGCCTTCTTCTTACCGGCAACGGTACGCTTCGGGCCCTTGCGGGTACGAGCGTTGGTCTTCGTGCGCTGACCGTGGACGGGCATGCCGCGGCGGTGCCGGATGCCCTGGTAGCTGCCGATCTCGACCTTGCGGCGGATGTCGGCGGCCACCTCACGGCGGAGGTCACCCTCAACCTTGAAGTTGCCCTCGATGTAGTCACGCAGCTGAACGAGTTCAGCGTCGGTGAGGTCCTTGACGCGAGTGTCCGGGCTGATGCCGGTCTCCACAAGGGTCTGCTCTGCACGGGTCTTGCCCACGCCGTAGATGTAGGTAAGCGCAATCACTACCCGCTTTTCGCGGGGAATGTCAACGCCAGCGAGACGTGCCATATCGGCGGTTCTCCTTTGGTTATTACCGGAGGTCTGAAGCAGTGCGTCCCTGTTGCCAGGTCCCCGGCCTCCGTACCGGGGGTATGCGTCACGCGTATTGACGCTGCACTGCCATATTCAATTAACTACGCGTGGGCTGTTCCCTGGTGTCAGGGGCCCTCTATCCGGTGCCCGTGAGGACCTCGGCGTTAGAGCGGCTGATTAGCCCTGGCGCTGCTTGTGGCGCGGGTTCTCGCAGATCACCATGACTCGACCGTTACGGCGAATCACCTTGCACTTATCGCAGATCTGCTTGACGCTCGGCTGGACCTTCATGGTTTTCCTTTGCGTGGTTGCAGGGTTGAGCTTCAACGGGCGGCCAACCGGCGGTGCCGGTCAGCAATCCGTCTTTGCAGCGGTTTATTTGTAGCGGTAGACGATCCGACCCCGGGTGAGGTCGTACGGGCTAAGTTCCACTACAACGCGGTCTCCTGGGAGGATGCGAATGTAGTGTTGACGCATCTTTCCCGAGATGTGTGCGAGCACAATGTGGCCGTTGGCCAGCTCAACGCGGAACATCGCGTTGGGCAGGGCTTCGTTGACCGAGCCCTCGATCTCAATGACGCCGTCTTTCTTGGCCATATCCTCCGCTAACGTCTGTGTCCCCGGCTAAGACCGGAAACGGTTTTCGATTGTGGTTTTCCCTGCCGGATCCGCCCGCCAATCCCGGGCACAAGGCATCGAGATCGGTCAATCAGGGCACAAACGTAGAGACAACCAACAGATAACTCTACGGGAAGAGGCCGCATAAGTTAAATCGCTGCCGCTGTCCAGTGTTGCAGATGCCGTTTCGCTTCGGGAGGTGCGCCCGCGGAAAAGACTGCAGGCTCCCCTCCCGGGTGGGAGCGGAGCCTGCAATCCTGTCCTGCGGCCGGCTGTTAGGGAATGGGGACCGGTGTGACACCGAGCGGTTCCAGCCGCGAGGCCCCGCCGTCCGGTGCCGTCAGCACCCAGATTCCCTTTTCGTGGATCGCCACCGAGTGCTCCCACTGGCTGGACCGGCTGCCGTCAACGGTGATGACCGTCCAGTCATCCTCAAGGGTCTTGGTCTCGATCCCGCCGCGCACGAGCATGGGCTCAATGGCCAGGCACAGCCCGGGCCGAAGCTTCGGGCCGCGGTGGCTGGTGCGGTAGTTCAGGACGTCCGGTGCCTGGTGCATCTCGGTTCCAATGCCGTGCCCGACATAGTCCTCGAGGATGCCCAGCCGTTTGCCCGGCACGGAGCTGACATAGTCGTCAACTGCCGCGCCGATGTCACCGACGAATTTGCCTTTGGCGGCGGCGGCAATTCCGTGCCACATGGCGTTCTCGGTGACATCCGAAAGCCGCTGGTCTTCGGGATCGGGAGTACCCACGATGACCGTGCGTGCCGAATCCGAATGCCAGCCTCGAACCACGGCGCCGCCGTCAATGGAAATGATGTCGCCGTCCTGCAGCACCCGGTTCCCCGGGATGCCGTGGACAACTTCCTCGTTCACCGAGGTGCAGACCGTTGCGGGATAGTCGTAGTAGCCAAGGAAGTTGGAGGTGGCTCCGGCTTCCTTCAGCACCCCCGCGAAGATCTCGTCGATTTCCTTGGTGCTGACCCCGACTTCCGCGGACTTCACGGCCGCGTCAAGTGCGGAGATCAGCACCAGGCCGGCTTCGCGCATAATGCGCATCTGCTCGTTGGATTTATATTGGATTCGAGGCTGGCCGAACATGTGTCTTCTAACTTTCTGGCGGATAACTTTTAGCGCAGGTCCTTCAGTGCTTCCATCACGCGCTCGGTGACTTCGTCAATGCCGCCCAGTCCGTCGACGCGGGTCACGATGCCGCGGTCCTCGTAGCGGGAGACGACGTCGGCCGTCTGCTGCTTGTAGAGGTCCAGGCGGTGACGGATGACGTCTTCGGTGTCATCGCTGCGGCCCTCGAGCTCTGCGCGCTTGAGCAGGCGGGCAACCAGTTCATCGTCATCGGCGGTCAGCAGCAGCACGGCGTCGAGCTTCTGGCCCTTGCCGGCCAGGATGTCGTCGAGTTCGTCGACCTGCGCCACGGTGCGCGGGTAGCCGTCCAGCAGGAAGCCGGGCTCGACGTCGTTGTCCTGCAGCCGGCTGCGGACCATGCTGTTGGTAACGCTGTCCGGGACAAAGTTACCGGCATCGATGTACTTCTTGGCCTCTACGCCCAGGGGCGTGAGTTCCTTGACGTTGGAGCGGAAAATGTCGCCGGTCGATATTGCCGTGACGCCGAGGCGGTCCGAAATGCGGGCGGCCTGAGTTCCTTTACCGGCGCCGGGAGGCCCGATAATGAGCATTCTTGTCATCGCAATAACCCTTCGTAGTGACGTTGCTGGAGCTGTGCGTCAATCTGTTTGACCGTTTCCAGTCCCACACCAACCATGATGAGGATTGACGTTCCGCCGAACGGGAAGTTCTGGTTAGCTCCAACCAACACCAGAGCAATCAGCGGGATCAGGGCGACGAAGCCCAGGTACAGGGCGCCGGGCAGCGTGATCCGTGAGAGCACGTACTGCAGGTATTCGGCGGTGGGGCGGCCGGCCCGGATGCCGGGGATGAAGCCGCCGTACTTCTTCATGTTCTCCGAGACCTCGTCCGGGTTGAACGTGATGGAGACGTAGAAGTAGGTGAAGAAGACAATGAGGAGGAAGTACACCAGCATGTACAGCGGGTGGTCTCCGCTGACCAGGTAGTTGTTGATCCAGACAACCCATTCCGGCGGAGTTCCGGTAGCGGGGGTATTGAACTGGGCCAGCAGGCTGGGCAGGTAGAGCATGGAGGACGCGAAGATCACCGGGATCACGCCGGCCATGTTCACCTTGATCGGGATGTAGGTGTTCGTCCCGCCGACGGTGCGGCGGCCGACCATGCGCTTGGCATACTGCACGGGCACGCGGCGCTGGGACTGTTCCACGAAGATCACCAGGGTCACGGTGAGGACACCCACGGCGAGGACGGCCAGGAAGATGGTCCAGCCCTGCGCGGTGAGGATGGCGCCGAGGGCGCTGGGGAAGGACGCTGCGATGGAAGTGAAGATGAGCAGCGACATGCCGTTGCCCACGCCCTTCTCGGTGACCAGTTCGCCCATCCACATGATGACGCCGGTGCCGGCGGTCAGGGTGATGATGAGCAGGAGGATCGTCACCAGGCTGTCGTCCGGGATGACGGGCAGCGCACACTGGTTGTTGAACAGGGCGCCGGAGCGGGCCAGGGAGACCACGGTGGTGGCATTGAGCAGGCCAAGGGCAATGGTGAGGTAACGCGTGTACTGCGTCAGCTTGGACTGTCCCTGGGCGCCTTCTTCATGCAGTGCCTGGAAGTGCGGGATGACTACGCGCAGCAGCTGGACGATGATGCTGGCCGTAATGTACGGCATGATGCCCAGCGCAAAGATGGAGACCTGCAGCAGGGCGCCGCCGCTGAAAAGATTGACGAATTCGTATATGCCACCCGAAGTGGCACCCAGAGCCAAGCACTGCTGCACATTGCCGTAGTCAACACCCGGGGCCGGGATAAAAGCACCCATGCGGAAGATAGTGATGATACCCAGCGTAAACAACAGCTTGCGTCGCAGGTCTGGCGTCCGGAAAGCCCGGCCAATAGCGCTAAGCAAGCGTCCTCCTGAAGTTTGAAAGTCCCATGCGGACTTGTGACAGAAACAGAGTCTAGCCGCTCCGACCCCGTACTGCGTTAACGGCGTACGGGCGGCGGTAGTTGCGTTAAACGAAACTGAACTCCTGCCAGACCGTTCTATCGGTCCGCCAGGAGTTCAGTCGTTTCACACGGGGAGTCGCGCACCCCTCCCCCGCCGTCCGCCCAGGGCGTCCGGCGGGGAAAGGAGGCTGACCCGCCACAAGGTCCTAGACCTCGGTGGTGGATCCGCCCGCTGCGGCGATCTTCTCAGCTGCGCTGGCGGAGAAGGCGTTGGCCTGAACATCAACCTTGACGGTGATGTCGCCGGATCCAAGAACCTTCACGGGCTGGTTCTTGCGAACCGCACCCTTGGCAACCAGTGCTTCGATGGTCACGGCGCCGCCTTCGGGGAACAGCTCCGAGATCTTGTCCAGGTTAACAACCTGGAACTCGACCCGGAACGGGTTCTTGAAGCCGCGCAGCTTCGGCAGACGCATGTGCAGCGGCAGCTGCCCGCCTGCGAAACCGGCCTTGACCTGGTAGCGGGCAGCCGTACCCTTGGTACCGCGGCCTGCCGTCTTACCCTTGGAACCTTCACCGCGGCCTACGCGGGTCTTGGCCGTCTTGGCACCGGGTGCCGGACGCAGGTGATGGACCTTCAGAGTTTTGTTATCTTCGGGCATGTTACTTCGCCTCCTCAACCTTCACGAGGTGCGGAACCGTGTTGATCATGCCAACGGTCACTGCATCGGCAGTACGGACGACGGAGTCGCCGATGTGCTTCAGGCCCAGTGAACGCAGCGTGTCGCGCTGATTCTGCTTACCACCGATGGTGGACTTAATCTGAGTGATTTCCAGCCGTGCCGAGCTAACGGCAACGTTCTTCGGAGTCGACATCAGGCACCTGCCTTCTGCATGTTGCGGAGCATCGCGGCGGGAACAACCTCGTCGAGCGGAAGGCCGCGGCGTGCAGCCACTGCCTGGGGCTCTTCGAGACGCTTCAGCGCATCCACCGTGGCGTGCACGATGTTGATGGCGTTGGAGGACCCGAGCGACTTGGACAGCACGTCGTGGATACCGGCGCATTCGAGGATGGCGCGAACCGGACCGCCGGCGATAACGCCGGTACCGGGGGAAGCCGGACGCAGCAGGACAACGCCTGCGGCTGCTTCACCCTGGACGAGGTGCGGAACGGTTCCACCGATGCGGGGGACGCGGAAGAAGGACTTCTTGGCTTCTTCAACGGCCTTCGCGATAGCGGAGGGAACTTCCTTTGCCTTGCCGTAGCCAACGCCGACCATGCCGTTGCCGTCACCGACAACCACGAGGGCGGTGAAGCTGAAGCGACGGCCACCCTTGACCACCTTGGCAACGCGGTTGATGGTAACGACGCGTTCAATGAACTTGTCCTTATCATCGTTGCGTCCGCCATCGCGGCCACCGCGGCCACCGCGTTCGCCGCGGCCTCCACGGTCGGAGCGCTGCTCGCCGCGACGTCCGCCGCGGCGGTCGTCGGTACCGGTGGCTGCGGCTTCCTTGGTCTCAGTTGCCTCAGCAGCTGTAGCTTCAGTCACCTGATTTTCCTTTTCCTTGTTTACCTCGGTCACAGTGCCAGCCCACCTTCACGTGCGCCGTCTGCAACTGCAGCAATACGGCCGTGGTAGCGGTTGCCGCCGCGGTCAAAGACAACGGCTTCGACGCCGGCGGCCTTGGACCGCTCAGCAACGAGTTCGCCGACGCGCTTGGCCTTGGCGGTCTTGTCGCCGTCCAGTGCACGCAGATCCGCTTCCATGGTGGAGGCGGATGCCACGGTTACGCCGCGGGTGTCATCGACAACCTGGACGAATACGTGGCGGGAGGAGCGGTTGACCACGAGGCGCGGACGAGCCGTGGTCCCGGAAATCCGCTTACGGATACGCAGCTGGCGACGGCTGCGCAGGGCAGACTTGCTCTTGCTGTTTCGCTTCTTATTGATGCTGATGGCCATGGTTACTTACCAGCCTTTCCGACCTTGCGGCGGACAATCTCGCCGGCGTAACGAATACCCTTGCCCTTGTAGGGGTCGGGCTTACGCAGCTTGCGGATGTTGGCGGAAACCTCGCCCACCTGCTGCTTGTCGATACCGGACACGGTGACCTTCGTCGGGCCGACCACGGTCAGCGTGATGCCTTCCGGGGCGGTGACGGGGACCGGGTGGCTGTAGCCCAGGGCGAACTCGAGGTCCGCTCCCTTGGCGACAACGCGGTAACCGGTACCAACGATTTCCAGATCCTTCTTGTAGCCTTCGGTCACACCGGTGATCATGTTGCTGATCAGCGTGCGGGTCAGGCCGTGGAGGGAGCGGGATTCACGCTCGTCGTTCGGGCGGGTAACGGTAATGATGCCGTCTTCCAGGGAAGCCGTGATCGGGCTGGGCACAGTGTGGCTCAGCTCGCCCTTGGCGCCCTTGACGGACACAACGTTTCCGTTGATGGCGATATCTACTCCGGCAGGAACCGGGATGGGCAGACGTCCAATACGTGACATTTTTCTTTCCCTTCCCTGCTACCAGACGTAGGCGAGGACTTCCCCACCTACACCCTTCTTGGCGGCCTGGCGGTCGGTCAGGAGACCTGACGACGTCGACAGGATTGCGATACCCAGACCACCGAGCACGCGCGGCAGGTTGGTGGACTTCGCGTAAACGCGCAGACCGGGCTTGGAGATGCGGCGAACGCCGGCGATGGAACGCTCGCGGTTCGGACCGAACTTGAGGTCCAGGGTCAGCTTCTTGCCGACCTCGGCTTCTTCTTCCTTCCAGCCGGCGATGTAGCCTTCGGCCTTCAGGATGTCAGCAACGCGCGCCTTGAGCTTGCTGTAGGGCATGGACACGGAATCGTGGTATGCCGAGTTTGCATTGCGCAGACGCGTGAGCATATCTGCGACAGGATCTGTCATTGTCATTTGGGCTCTTGCCCTCCCTCGTAACGGTTTCCTGCAGGATTTCCGTGCGGCGTGGCCTCACGGGTGTCCGTCGGACCTGTTACGTAGTAATTAATCTTCGGATTTGAACGGGAAGCCGAGCGCCTTCAGCAGCGCGCGTCCCTCGTCATCGGTCTTTGCGGTGGTAACCACGGTGACGTCCATGCCGCGTACGCGGTCGATCTTGTCCTGATCGATCTCGTGGAACATCGACTGTTCGGTCAGACCGAACGTGTAGTTGCCGTTGCCGTCGAACTGCTTGCCGTTCAGGCCGCGGAAGTCACGGATACGGGGCAGAGCCAGGGTAACCAGGCGGTCCACGAACTCCCACATGCGGTCGCCGCGCAGGGTAACGTGCGCGCCGATCGGCATGCCTTCGCGCAGCTTGAACTGTGCGATGGACTTGCGTGCCTTGGTGACCTGGGGCTTCTGGCCCGTGATCTGGGTGAGGTCCCGGACAGCACCGTCAATGAGCTTGGAGTCCTTGGCGGCATCTCCAACACCCATGTTCACGACCACCTTGACGAGGCGGGGAACCTGGTTGACGTTTGCGTAGTTGAATTCGTCCTGCAGGGTCTGCTTGATCTCCGCTGCGTAGCGGGTCTTCAGACGGGGGACGATCTTGGTGACAGTCTCAGTCATTAGAGGTCCTTCCCAGAGCCCTTGGCCACGCGGATACGCACTGTGCGCTCACGGCCATCTTTTTCGACGGTTTCAGTGCGGAAGCCAACACGGGTCGGCTTCTTGGTTTCCGGGTCGACAACGGCGACGTTGGAAACGTGGATCGGGGCTTCGACAACCTCGATGCCGCCGGTCTTGGAACCGCGGGAGGACTGGCCAACCTTGGTGTGCTTGGTGACGCGGTTGATGCCTTCAACGAGAACGCGGTTGCTCTCGGGGAAGACCTTCAGAACCTTGCCCTGCTTGCCGCGGTCTCCGCCGCGCTCAGCCTTTGCACCGGTGATGACCTGAACGAGGTCACCCTTCTTGATCTTTGCCATGGACTACAGCACCTCCGGAGCCAGCGAAATGATCTTCATGAACTTCTTGTCGCGAAGTTCGCGGCCGACGGGCCCGAAGATACGGGTACCGCGGGGGTCGCCGTCGTTCTTCAAGATCACTGCAGCGTTCTCATCGAACTTGATGTAGGAACCGTCCTGGCGGCGGCGTTCCTTCTTGGTACGGACGATGACGGCCTTGACCACGTCGCCCTTTTTGACGTTGCCGCCGGGAATTGCATCCTTGACGGTGGCAACGATGGTGTCGCCAATGCCTGCGTAGCGACGGCCGGATCCACCGAGAACGCGGATGGTCAAGATTTCCTTGGCACCCGTGTTGTCGGCGACCTTCAGTCGCGACTCCTGCTGAATCACTTATTACTCCTGTCGTCGCGCCGGTTCTCAAATATGAGCCTTGCGGAACGGATATGGGTGGACCCCGTAATACTGGTACTCAACGCTTCTCAGCCGGCCGCACGCCAGTGCGGGCCGCCGTCGAGGCGTCGAACAAGATTATCGGGCTTTTGTCTCATTCGGCGGTGAGGAAACCGGCTCGGAATTCCGGCTCGGATACGGCCGTTCTCCGGGCACACTTCCGCACCACACAGACAAGATTTCAAGTTTATCGCGAAAAGGCCCCGGATGCGAAATCTAAGATGATAACGCGGCCGGGGCCCTTACGCTGTGGACGGGGCCGGCGTGTTCTTCACACTCCGGGGAGCCTGGCGAACACACCGGCGGTCCGGCCGGTGTTGCTTACTACTAGGTTACTTGGCCTTTTCGAGGATCTCGACCAGGCGCCACCGCTTCGTAGCGGACAGCGGCCGGGTCTCGGCGATCAGCACCAGGTCACCAATGCCGGCAGCGTTCTGCTCGTCATGGGCCTTGCGCTTCTCGGTCCGGCGAATAACCTTGCCGTAAAGGGCGTGCTTCACGCGGTCTTCAACCTGGACAACGATGGTCTTGTCCATCTTGTCCGAGACCACGTAGCCGCGTGCGGTCTTCCGGTACCCGCGGGCATCGGCGCCGTTTGCGTCAGTTGTCACTGCTGCCTCATTCTTGTTTTCGCTCACTTGGCATCATCCTCAGCGACCTTGGCTTCAGCTTCAGACTTGTCAGCCTTCTTCTTGGACTTCTTAGGTGCCTCGGGTGCTGCTTCCTCAACGGGAGCAACAACCTCGGGACGAATGCCCAGCTCGCGCTCACGCAGCACCGTGTAGATGCGGGCGATATCGCGCTTGACTGCACGCAGACGACCGTGGTTTTCCAGCTGGCCGGTGGCCGACTGGAAGCGGAGGTTGAACAGCTCCTCCTTGGACTTGCGCAGTTCCTCGACGAGACGGTCCTTATCGAAGCCGTCCAGCTGCTCAGTTGTCAGCTCTTTTGATCCAACTGCCATTTCTATTCACCACCCTCGCGACGCACAATGCGTGCCTTCAACGGCAGCTTATGGATCGCCAGGCGCAGGGCCTCACGAGCTACCTCTTCGGAAACACCGGAGAGTTCGAAGAGAACCCGGCCCGGCTTGACGTTTGCAACCCACCACTCCGGAGAACCCTTACCGGAACCCATACGGGTTTCAGCAGGCTTCTTCGTCAGCGGACGGTCCGGGTAGATGTTGATCCAGACCTTGCCGCCACGCTTGATGTGGCGTGTCATGGCAATACGTGCAGCTTCAATCTGGCGGTTGGTGACGTATGCAGGCGTCAGAGCCTGGATACCCCACTCGCCGAAGCTGACGGCAGTGCCGCCGGTTGCAGCGCCGGAGCGACCCGGGTGGTGCTGCTTACGGAACTTGACTCGACGTGGGATAAGCATTTAAGCCTGTCCTCCTTCTGCTGCGGGGGCAGCTGCCTCAGCGGCCGGAGCCTCTGCAGCAGGCGCGGCGGCTTTCTCGCCACGGTCGTTGCGACGACGACGGTCGCCACGGTCGGCCGGGCCGCGGCCCGGACGGTCGTTGGAGCGTCCGCGGGACGGTGCAGCAGCCTGCTGTGCAGCCAGTTCCTTGGAAGTAACGTCGCCCTTGTAGATCCAGACCTTCACGCCGATGCGGCCGAAGGTGGTCTTGGCTTCGAAGAAACCGTAGTCGATGTTCGCACGCAGGGTGTGCAGGGGCACACGGCCTTCGCGGTAGAACTCCGAACGGCTCATTTCAGCGCCGCCCAGACGGCCGGAGCACTGGATACGGATACCCTTTGCGCCTGCACGCTGTGCGGACTGGATGGCCTTCTTCATCGCACGGCGGAAAGCCACGCGGGAAGAGAGCTGCTCGGCGACACCCTGGGCAACAAGCTGGGCTTCCATCTCGGGGTTCTTGACCTCGAGGATGTTCAGCTGAACCTGCTTGCCGGTGAGCTTTTCGAGCTCGCCGCGGATGCGGTCCGCTTCGGCGCCGCGGCGGCCGATCACGATGCCCGGACGTGCGGTGTGGATATCCACACGAACACGGTCACGGGTGCGCTCGATCTCAACCTTGGCGATGCCGGCGCGGTCCATGCCGGTGGACATCAGCTGACGGATCTTGATGTCCTCGCGGACGAAGTCCTTGTAACGCTGGCCCGGCTTGTTGCTGTCAGCAAACCAGTGCGATACGTGGTCAGTGGTGATGCCGAGTCGGAACCCGTGCGGGTTTACCTTCTGTCCCACTTAGCGTTCCTCCTCGATCGTAGGGGTTGCGACTACCACGGTGACGTGGCTGGTCCGCTTGTTGATGCGGTAGGCGCGGCCCTGGGCCCGCGGCTGGAACCGCTTCATGGTGGGTCCTTCGTCAACGAATGCTTCGCTGATGAAGAGGTCACCTTCGTCGAAGGCCACGCCGTCACGGTCCGCGAGGACGCGTGCGTTGGCCATAGCCGACTGAACTACCTTAAGTACCGGCTCCGAAGCTGCCTGGGGGGCAAACTTCAGAATTGCCAGAGCCTCATTCGCTTGCTTGCCACGAACAAGGTTGACGACGCGCCGGGCCTTCATAGGCGTTACGCGGATATGACGCGCAATTGCCTTGGCTTCCATTGCTTTCCTTCTCTCGTCTTCTGCCGAAAGAGCAGCGCCTAGCGGCGCTTGCCCTTGCGGTCGTCCTTCACATGGCCGCGGAATGTCCGCGTCAGAGCGAATTCGCCGAGCTTGTGCCCGACCATCGACTCGGTGACAAACACCGGAATGTGCTTACGTCCGTCGTGTACGGCGATCGTGTGCCCGAGCATGTCGGGGATGATCATCGAACGGCGGGACCACGTCTTGATGACGTTCTTGGTGCCCTTTTCGTTTTCGGCCGCTACCTTGAGAAACAGGTGCTGGTCGACGAAGGGGCCTTTCTTCAGGCTGCGTGGCATGTTTCCAGGCTCCTATCGCTTGTTCTTGCCGGAACGACGGCGACGCACAATGAGGTTGTCGCTCTCTTTATTGGGGCGGCGGGTGCGGCCTTCGCGCTTACCGTTCGGGTTGACCGGGTGGCGTCCACCGGAGGTCTTACCTTCACCACCACCGTGCGGGTGGTCGACCGGGTTCATGGCGACACCGCGGACGGTCGGGCGTACGCCCTTCCAGCGCATACGGCCGGCCTTGCCCCAGTTGATGTTGGACTGCTCGGCGTTGCCGACCTCGCCGATCGTGGCGCGGCAGCGAACGTCAACGTTGCGGATTTCACCGGAGGGCAGACGCAGCTGGGCGAAACGGCCTTCCTTGGCAACGAGCTGAACAGATGCACCGGCGGAGCGGGCCATCTTGGCGCCGCCGCCCGGACGCAGTTCAACTGCGTGGATGGTGGTACCCACGGGGATGTTGCGCAGCGGCAGGTTGTTGCCGGGCTTGATGTCAGCCCCGGCGCCGGCCTCTACGAAGTCGCCCTGCTTGAGCTTGTTCGGAGCAATGATGTAACGCTTGGTGCCATCAACGTAGTGCAGCAGCGCAATGCGGGCGGTACGGTTCGGATCGTATTCGATCTCGGCAACGCGAGCGTTGACGCCGTCCTTGTCGTGGCGACGGAAGTCGATCAGACGGTACTGACGCTTGTGTCCACCACCCTTGTGCCTGGTCGTGATCTTACCGGTGTTGTTACGGCCGCCCTTCTTGGGCAGCGGACGTACCAACGACTTTTCCGGCGTCGACCGCGTGATTTCGGTGAAGTCGGCTACGCTCGAGCCGCGACGGCCCGGGGTAGTCGGCTTGTATTTACGGATTCCCATTATTTATTCCTCGTTAAAGTGGTCTCCGCCCTAGCTGAGCGGACCGCCGAAGATGTCGATTGTGCCGTCCTTGAGGGTGACAATGGCGCGCTTGGTGCTCTTGCGCTGTCCCCATCCGAACTTGGTGCGCTTACGCTTACCGGCACGGTTGATGGTGTTGATCGAGTCGACCTTGACGGAGAAAATCTTCTCCACGGCCAGCTTGATCTCGGTCTTGTTCGAGCGGGGGTCAACCAGGAAGGTGTACTTACCTTCGTCGATCAGGCCGTAGCTCTTTTCCGAGACGACGGGTGCAAGCACTACGTCGCGCGGGTCCTTAGCGGTGGTCGCGCTCACTTGGCGTCCTCCTTGACAGTGTTCTTGCCGACGAACTCGTCGTAGGCAGCCTTGGTGAAGACCACGTCGTCGGATACCAGCACGTCGTAGGTGTTCAGCTGATCTACGTAGATCACGTGAACTTCCGGGACGTTGCGCACGGACAGTGCAGCAACATCGTTGGCGCGCTCGATAACAACGAGCAGGTTCTTGCGGTCGGAGACCGAACGCAGGGCGCTCAGTGCTTCCTTGGTGGACGGCGTGGTGCCGGCAACCAGGGTCTCGAGGACGTGGATACGGCCGTTGCGTGCCCGGTCCGACAGGGCGCCGCGCAGGGCAGCAGCCTTCATCTTCTTGGGGGTGCGCTGGCTGTAATCGCGGGGCGTCGGTCCGTGGACCACGCCGCCACCGGTCATGTGAGGCGCACGGATGGAACCCTGGCGGGCCCGGCCGGTGCCCTTCTGCTTGAAGGGCTTGCGGCCTGCGCCGCTCACCTCGGCGCGGGTCTTCGTCTTGTGCGTACCCTGGCGGGCGGCTGCAAGCTGAGCAACTACCACCTGGTGGAGCAGCGGTACGTTCGTCTGAACGTCGAAGATCTCTGCGGGGAATTCAACAGTGGTTTCGTTAGCCATGAGACTAAGCTCCCTTCACGGCGGTGCGTACGAGGACGACCTGGCCGCGGGCGCCGGGAACGGCACCCTTGATCAGCAGGAGCGACTTCTCGGCGTCCACACCGTGAACCGTGAGGTTCATCGTGGTGTGACGGACGGCGCCCATGCGGCCAGCCATCCGAACGCCCTTGAAGACGCGGCCCGGGGTGGATGCGCCACCGATGGAACCCGGCTTACGGTGGTTCTTGTGTGCACCGTGGGAGGCACCGACGCCGTGGAAGCCGTGACGCTTCATGACACCGGCAAAGCCCTTGCCCTTGGAGGTTCCGACGACGTCGACCTTCTGGCCGGCTTCGAAAATCTCAACGGAGAGTTCCTGGCCCAGCTCGTAGGTGTCGGCGTCTGCGGTGCGCAGTTCAACTACGTGGCGGCGCGGCGTAACGCCGGCCTTTTCAAAGTGGCCGGCCAGCGGCTTGGTCACCTTGCGCGGGTCGATCTGGCCGTAGCCGATCTGAACGGCGGTGTAGCCGTCCTTTTCCGCGTTGCGCAGCTGCGTGATGACGTTGGAGTCAGCCTGGACGACGGTTACGGGGATGAGCTTGTTGTTCTCGTCCCAAACCTGGGTCATGCCGAGCTTGGTGCCCAGCAGTCCCTTTACCTGGCGTGTAAGTGAAGTAGACATATTATCCGCTCCCCCCCTACAGCTTGATTTCGATGTTCACGTCTGCAGGCAGGTCAAGACGCATCAGCGAGTCAACGGCCTTAGGCGTGGGGTCAATGATGTCGATCAGGCGCTTGTGCGTGCGCATTTCAAAGTGCTCGCGGCTGTCCTTGTACTTGTGCGGCGAACGGATAACAACGTAAACGTTCTTTTCCGTGGGCAGCGGCACGGGGCCTACTACCGTTGCGCCTGCACGCGTGACCGTCTCAACGATCTTCCGTGCTGATACGTCGATGACCTCGTGGTCGTACGACTTCAGCCGGATGCGGATTTTTTGTCCCGCCATGGCGTCGTGCCTCTTTCTTCGAGTAATGCTCTCTGTACAGTTTTTGCGCCGAACTGCCTTACGGCCAGGCGCCCCTCCAACAGACTGAATCCGGATAAATCCGGGTTCCTCACCCTGTCGAGGCTCCGACCCCCGCGCTCGGGCGTGTCGCGGTTCTGAAACCAACGACGCCCAGCAAGAATGGGGGCGGGTTATATATGGGCTCTTCCCCTGAAGGATCCACCCCTGCACCAGGCATTATCCTGGCCGGGACTGAATCTCAACACTTCCCGGTTCCTGCTGTTCAGCCGGAACATGGGCGTGTGTGGGCACAAAAGCGCTTGAACAACTTCTCTAGTCTGCCAGACCTTGGCGCAGATGGCCAATCCGGCTCCTCCCCTGCGGCGGGCAGCCGCGTCGGAGAGCTTGACCCGAATAGTCTAACGCAGCCGGCCGCCGGCCGGAAAGTCAGGGCCTGCCGTCTCGGTTGGCCCGCCGGATCCGTTGTGCCCGCTCAATCTCCGGACGAAAGCGGCGGCGGGCCCATCCGATCCCCGCTGCTGCCGCGGCGGCAATGGCCAGGAAGATAAGAAACTCCATGCTTCGAGCCTAGCCGAGGCGTCAGGGATGTGTCAGTGGCTGTGCTCCTCCCCCGCACCGGACAGCGGAGCCCGGGATGCCTCCGCGGGATCCGACGGAGCGGAGTTCCCAACGCCGGGATCCCCCGCGCCGGTGACGCCGGTACCGAAGCGCTCCCCCGTGCCCCGGGGTTCCTTCTGGTCCTGGTCCGGCTCATCCGAACGCACCCGCGTGAGCCGCCAGACGGCCAGTGCAATCAGCCCGATGCCCAGCAGTGCCAGCCACAGGAAGGTGTAGCCCCGCAGGTACCAGAGCACAGCCAGTACAACACCGGCTGCACCCCAGAGCGTGAACAGTCTCCGGCTGGCAAGCAGGCCGAACGCCAGCAGCCCGGCGTGGGCCACCAGTGCCCACAACTGTTTGCCCGCGCCCCCGCTGATGATGGTGGAGAGCCCGCTCAGCGAGAGGATGGCCGCCGAGGCGGCCAGGACGATGGTGCCCCGGTCCTCACGTTGACGGAGGTACTCGTACGCGGCCAGGCCGGCCAGGACGCATGCCCAGTACTGCAGGGACCAGAAGCCGTTGACCTCTCCCAGCAGAAGCCAGGCAATGCGTTGAACCGCCAGTGCCGCAAGGAGCGCCGCCGCCTGTGCGGCCGGTTCCCGGAATCTGGCCGGCACCTCGAACAGGCCAACACCCAGGGCCGCGGCCAGGGTCAGGGACCCCGCTGTTGCCGAGGCGTCAGGGGCCATGGCCGGGATGGCTGCCATGGCCAGGATGAGGGAGGCACCGGCGCCCATGATGCGCCGCCGCAGGACACCGTCCCGTTGCTGCTGTGCAGCGGATTCGGAGCCGTGCACCGGAAGCAGCGGCCGGATCACCAGCAGCACCGACGCTGCGGCCCAGGCAGGCACCAGGGCGGCATAGCCTGTTTCCAGCATCCCGCCGAGCACTGTGCCAGCCGGGGACCAGCAGAGGAAAAGCATGGCGGTCACCAGCAGGGGCGGCAGCCCGGCAGCCAACCAGGGACGCTGCCTGGAGTAGGACCACGCCAGGAAGAGGGCACCGGCGAAGCCGAAGGCGGCGGCAGCCAGGAGAGCGCTGCCCGATGCTGCAGCGAGAAGCAATGCCGCCGCCGTATAAACAGCGCAGATTGCGAGAAAAGCGGTGCGAAGAGGCAGCTCCAGGTCCCGCCGCGACTCAGCCGACAGCCCGGCAGCGGCCAGTCCCAGCAGGGTTGCCCCGGCTGCCACCGGACTCAGGACGGCTTCGGGGAGCAGCCCTGCACTGTCAAAGTCCGGCAGGCGGGTTAGCACTACGGGCAGCGTGCCCAGTGCAAGGCCGGCGATATAAATGGCCCATTGCGAGCGCGGCCGATGGTCTGTGTGCCAGCGGATAAAGGCAGCCGCTGCGCTGAGCAGCAGGAGGATCAACTGCACGCTGACAACGTCCCGCCTGGCACCCGGTCCGGCGTTTACCGCATACGCGATGGGTGCCAGCATCAGGAGGCCCAGGCTTACCCACCCCGAGACTTCGGCATATCCCAGCTTGTCGAAGCGCCGGGGCAGAAGGGTCCGGATGATGTGCTGGGCAGCAAGCGCCGTGGTTCCGGCGACGAATGCCCCATGCCGTCCCGCATCCAGGTCCAGAGCCGCGAGAACAGCCAGCAGCACCACGAGTGCCTGGATGCCCAGCAGATACAGGCCTCGTGTCGGGAGCGCCCGGTTCAGTGCCAGGGAGGCACAGTAAGCGAGGGCAGTCAGCGCCAGTGCCTCATACCCGTGTATCCCCAAGGCTCCGCCGCCGAGCATGGCTGCCGCGGCGAACCCTGCCGGGGCAGCCACCTCGTACAGGGAGAGTCGCAGCAGTGTCAGGGAAATGGCAATGTTTGCTGCCAGCCCTCCCCAGATCAGCGCCAGGCTCCACACGACCGGAGCATCGATGCCTCGGGACACCGCGGCGGCAATAACGACAATCAGCCCGGCCGACACCGTCAGTTCAGCCGCGAACGGCAGTGCAGTGCCCCGCCGTACCCGCATCGCAATGGACAACTGGATCAGGACCGCCACCGATGCTGCCATGAGCAGGAGGAACACGAGCGTTCCGTCCTGCCGCCCGGGGCCCGCCAGGACGGTATAGGCCAGAGGTACGGTGCCGGCGGCACAAAGGCTTCCCCATTGTGCAGCACCGGCCAGGCCCAGCGGTTCCAGTTGGCGGGCGAAAACTGCCCGGAGTGCCGCGCAGACGCCAATGCCTACCGCGGCTACGGCGAAGACACTGTGGATCTCCCCGGTTACGTCTGCCGCCACCAGGGCGGCGAGGACAATGAAGAGAACCTGCGTCGCCAGCAGGTAGGCACCACGCAACGGGTTGGTGCGCCCGAGGACAAGGTAGATGCAGTACACGATCGCTGCCGAAACCAGCACCACATAGCCCCGCACGCCCAGTAGCCCTGCCCCTGCCGTGGCGGCAGCCACAAAGCCGGCTGGAGCCAGCAGAGCCGGCCAGGTCCGCCGCAGCAGCAGCGCAGTGAGGATATTCAGGGCCAAAGCACCCGCGAGGACAGCAAGGGCGACGGCGGTGGCATCCACTGTGCGGACGCCCACGCTGAGCAGTAGCGCAAGCGCCGAAGCGGCGGTGGCCGAGACGGCGGCGTGATCCGCTGCCCGGTCCGGACCGGACGCAGCCGTGCGGGGACGCACTACGGTGGCGGCGGCATTGACGGACCCAGCCGCGGGGACCTCGTGACCGGGACCAGTGACAGGACGGGGACCTGTGACAGGAGCGGGACCAGTGATGGGACCGGGCTTGATCCCGTCGCCGGGGACAACGGCCGCCAATCCGGCGTCCGTGATGACCCGCGGCCGTGCCGCTGCGAATGCGGCTACGCCCTGCATGACCAGCGCGGATGCCGCGGCAATCACCAGCAGTGCCAGCCCGGTTCCGGGCCGGGCCGCTGTGTAGGTCAGGATGTAATAGGCCGGAGCCGTCAGTGACAGCACCATCAACGTTGTCCACGTAAAGGTCCGGGCCAGCCCCAATGGCTGCAGGCGCCTGTGGAGGATAATCCTGGCTACATGCTGGACGGCGAGTGAAGCCGCCAGCGCCATGAAGATGCCGTGCACGTCCATGCCCAGGTCCGCCGCAACCAGCCCTGTCAGGATGGTTAGCGAAACCTGGCCCGCGGCCATGTAGAAGGTGCGGTGTACGCGCGGCCCAAACTTCCAGGCCAGCAGCGCGCAGTAAACCAGTGCCGCGGCAACCAGCAGCTCGTAGCCGCGCACGCCCAGCAACCCGGCACCCATCAGGGCAGCGGCGGTGAAGCCCAGCGGACCGGCCGCCAGGAACCGGCTTCGGGACAGATGAAGCGCCGTCAGGATATTGACCGCGACCATTATCCAGAGCCCGGCCACGGCATGGGTGGGGGCCAGCCCCGGCTGGAAGCACAGCACCAGGACAGCTGCGGCGGCTCCGACGGCCGAAACAAGAATCACCCGGCCCGGGACATACTCCTGCTTCCCTCGGGATACCCGGATAACGGATACTGCCTGGTTGGCGGCCATGGCCACCACGGCGGTCAACAGCGTCCAGGACCAGGCCGCCTCTTTCCCCGCACCCGACAGCGACGCCAGCACGGCCAACGGGATCAGTAGGACGCCCGCCGTCCGGGCGGCAAGCACAAACTGCCTGCGTGTTGCTTCTCCCCTGGCACGTACCACCAGGTACGCGGTAAGCACCGCCGTGACCAGGACGGATGGCCACAAAGGCTCCCTCGCCAGCAGGGCATGAGGGACAAAAGACAGGCCCAGCGGAACAATGGCGGCGAATTCCAAAAGCCCGCCCACGGTTCTTGCCGCCGCAAGATAGGTGCCGAGGACCACCAGGATGGTCGCCGAAAAGATGAGTGTGCTCCCCGACGGGGCGGCAAGGGCCTGGAACAGCCCGGCGGCAAGCCCCGTGGCAGCCTGTATCACCAGCAGGGCTGCGATGTCGGCACGGAAGAACCTGCGTGCCCGCGTCTGCGGGTCGACTGCCGGTTTCTTTGCCAGGCTGACACGGCCCGCAGCCGGCGCCCCGCCTGGTGTTCCGCCGGATGGCGCTCCTTCTCCGGCAGCGTCCCCCTCCGCATGTAGGCCCGGTGATCCTTCCCTGAGCCGGTCAACTCCTGCTTCTTCGTGCAACCCTTCGTCCAGAGGCAGTCCTGCGGTCCGGGAGGCGACCTGCAGCAGGGCAGCGGCTCCATACACCGGTTTGCGCAGCAGGATACCGACCAACTGCGCTGCGATCTGCACGGCGAATGCCAGCACCGTCGCCTGCGTACTCCCGGTGAAGGAGTAGCACAGGGCGGTGAGGCCCACGGTTCCGGCGGCCCGCAAGCCATAGCTGTTTGCCAGCTGGTTCCTCGCCGGGCCCTGCCACATCATGACCGCGTAGTGGAGAGCGAACGCCAGGAACAGGATGGACAGCTGGCCCGCCGTCAGGTCCCCCGATATCTGGACCGCGGCAATTGCCGTGGCGGGAACCAGATACCGGTGCGACCTGACGAATGCGTCGAGATACAGATTGTTCAGCCACTTCGGCCGGCGGATTGCGGCAAGGCTGATCAGGGTGGCAAGCACAACGGTAAACAGGAAGTACCAGATGATCCCCGAGCGGAGAACAGCGCCAGAGGCCAGACCGGAGGACAGCAGGAACGTCAGTGCCAGGTACGTAACCACCCGGCTGTCAATCCTCGCGGCGGCATAGGCAAACGCTACTGTGCCCACCAGCGACGTGATGAGCCATGCCGCCGGTCCGTCCTGCAGGACCACGGTGTGCAGTGCCAGTCCGGCAACCGGTATCAGCGCCAGCCCCGTACCGGTGAAGGCCACGGCGGCCGGACGGAGTCGGCGGCTGCGGGCATGGACCACGAGCCCGGATACATAGAACAGCGCCGTGACGCCCACGACGCCGAGGAAGCGGGCCCCGGCGGGGATGGCCAGCCCAATGAAGAGGGCCGCGGCCGCAACAAGCAGCAGACTGGCGGAGTAGAGCGTGATGTTGATGTTCCGCAGGTCCCTCCGGCGTTTTTCAGCCTGCAACTGCGCCTCTGTTTTGACCGGCGGGGCCGGCCTGGCGGGCCTGGCTGGCGCGGGAATCGCGGGAGTTGAGGGAGTTGAGGGAGCCGCAGGCGGGAGACCACCGCGTCCGGCCGTTCCCATCGGACGTAGCGGTGCCCCGGTACCGCGCGGGGCCGGCACATGCGGGGGCCGGGGGCCCGAGGGCGCGGAAGCGGGGGCCGCACCCGCCCGGGCAGCCGGGGCAACGGGAGGGGGCAGCGGACGTGACTGCGCGGGCTCTGAGGGGGATGCCCATACCGGTGGAACCGCCTGGACGGGCTGCCCGGCACTCCCCTGCCCTGCCTGTACCGCCCCCAGATGGCCGGCTGATCCGGCTCCTGACGGTCCCGTCTCCCCGGCGCCTCCGGGCCCGGCCGCCTGCCCGGTTCCTGCCTGCCCGTGCCGTGCAGCGGCGGCAGAGAGCCCCGCGCGGTAACCCTCGTCATAAATCTGCGCTGGCGGCGGCACGCGGCGGCCAAGCAGGTCCGTGCCCCGGCCCGCCCTCACGCCCACGACGCGCCCGACGAAGAAACTGGCCGTTATGGCAGCCAGGAATAGCAGGAAGACCCCCATGTCACTGCTTCCTTCCGGTTGGCGTATTTGCTGCCCATCCTAAGGTGTTGCCGCCTGCAAGCTGCGTCACCCGCACCCTCGGTTGTGCATAAGGCTGCCGGTAAGTCTCGCGGGCGGCTCCTGTGGAGGAGAACTGCGACCGAAACCGCCGTGACCACGTGATTGACCTCGGCAGCTCCGCGTCTCGGCGAGAGCTGTTCCCGCTCGGCAACCCAACTGGTAGCGTCGTCCGCGCATGGGGTAGCGGCAGCCACGCAGACGACAGAAAGGCCTCACGGCCATGTATCTTTCGGTCCTCGGAACCCGCAGCGGCACGGACACCGGCAGCATCACCGGCACGGTGCAGGTTCCCAACTCCAAGTACCACGCCCACCGCGCCCTGATCCTGGCATCGCTGGCACCGGGCACCAGCCGGATCTCCGGCTTGACCGATGCACGCCACGTGCAATACACCGTGGCCATGCTTCGGCAGCTGGGCACCGGGATTGACGTGCAGGACGATACCTTCGTTGTCCGCGGCGGACCCTACCGGCCCCGCAGCGCCGCCGTGTCCGCGGGCAGCTCCGGCACCACACTGTATTTCATGGCGGGTCTCGCTTCGCTGGGCTCCCGCGACGTCGTCGTAACCGGCCAGAAGTACTTCCAGCGGCGGCCCATCGGCGCCCTGTTGGCAGCGCTGCGCCAAATGGGTGTGGACATCTCCGCCGCCAATGACTGCCCGCCGCTGCGGGTCCCTGCCGGCCGGCCGTACGGCGGCGAAGTGCATATCCCCGGCACCCTCTCGCAGTGGATATCCGGGCTCCTGCTCCTTGCCCCGTTCGCCCGCACCGAAACCACGGTGATCGTCGATGGCGAGCAGAACGAAAGCAGTTACATAGAGCTGACGGTTGCCATGATGCGGCGTTTCGGCCTGGAAGTGGACGCCGCCGAAGACTTCCGCCGTTTCCGGATAGCACCGAACCAGCAGGCCGTTCCCGCCGACCTGCGGATGCCGCCGGATATCGGATCCGCTGCCTTCGGCATCGCCGCCGCCGCGCTCCACCCGGCCGATGTGACGCTCGCCGGGCTCCCGGCTGTCTCCTCAGCGGGATCGGACCACCCCGAGGCGGATTTCCTAGACCTGGCAGCGCAGATGGGCGTGCCGATGGTGGCCGACGCCGCAACCGGGTCCGTCAGCATCCGGCATGGCGGGGTGCAGCTGTCCCCGATCGACGTCGACTGCCGGCGGGTGCCGGACATGCTCCCGGTTCTATCGGTAATGGCATGCCTGGCCCGCGGCCGCAGCACGTTCCGGAACGTCGACCACGTGCGGATGAAGGAATCGGACCGGGTTGCAGCCATGCTGCAGTTGAACTCCATGGGGGCCGACCTCACGGTGGAAGGATCCACTCTGATAATCCGCGGCGTCCCGGGGCTGAACGGGGCGGATCTTTCCTCATTCAACGATCACCGGGTCCTGATGTCCCTGGCGCTGGCAGCGACCGCGGCCGAGGGCCGCAGCACCCTGACCTACCCCCATGCCTACCGGATCTCCTACCCCGAGTATCTTGCGGCCATGACCACGTTTGGGCTGCGGATGAAGGTGGAGGAAGGAGGAATCCGACGCCCCAGCATCGCCCGCCCGGTCCGTACCGCCAGGGGCAGCCGGGCACGCACCATCAAAGGCCAGGCCGCGGTGGAAGCTGCGGCGTCGGTCACGGGGCCCGAATGGGTCCGGCGGTGGTCCGCGGAACGGCCCAATGAGAGCGCAGTGATCGACGGCGGTGCGGGCACCGCGGGCCATCTGACCTGGGCGGAGCTGGACGCGCAGGCTGACAGGGTTGCGGCGGCCCTGCTGGAACGCGGAATCCGCCCGGGAGACCGGGTGGCGTTCCAGCTCCCCAACCGCAGCGAATTTGTCATTCTCACTGTCGCGGCCCTGCGTATTGGTGCCGTCGCAGCGCCCGTGATGCCGATTTTCCGTGAGCGCGAGGTCGCCATGGCCCTGGACCGTGCCCACGCCCGCCTGTTCGTGACTGTGGAGGAGTTCCGCGGCCGCCGCCCCGCAGAGGAACTCGCGGGGCTGCTGCGGCGCGCCGGCGGCACCGGCACCGAGACCGCCCCCACCGTCGAACAGGTCCTGGTGCTGCGGGAGGCGCACTCCCGGCGCCCCCTGCCCCGGGTGCCCGGCGGCCCGGAGTTCGCCGACTGGGCACGCACGGTGGAAGGTGCCCGGCCGGACCACCGGGTGCTGGCCCGGTATGCGCCGGCCGCCAGGGATGCGGCCCAGCTGTTGTTCACCTCCGGGACGTCCGGCGAACCGAAGGGTGTGGTGCACCGCCATTCCACGCTCAGCCGCGCCGCTGCCATGGAAGTCGCCCATCTGGGCCTGACCAGTGACGACGCAGTCTTTATCCCCTCCCCCCTTGCCCACCAAACCGGGTTCCTCTACGGCATGTGGCTGTCCTTTGTCCTGGGCTGTCCGCAGATCCTGCAACCGGTGTGGGATCCGGCACGCGCCCTGGCGCTGATGAACGGCTGGCGTGCCACCTTTGTCCAGGCCGCCACACCGTTCCTCGCGGATCTGGTCCGCGCTGTGGATGCCGGTGCCCCGGCACCATCCAGCCTGCGGATCTTCGTGAACACGGGGGCCGCTGTACCCCGGCATTTGGCTGAACGCGCCACCCGCGTCCTTGGCGCCCGGATCTGCGGTGCCTTCGGCACCACGGAAACCTGCCTTGGCACCCTGGCATCGCCTCGGGACGAACCGGTAAAGGTGTGGGGCACCGACGGGCGTGCGCTGTCCGGGGTGCGGACACGGATTGTCGACGACGACGGGCGGCTCCTTCCTGCCGGGGTTGAGGGCAACTTCGAGCTGGACAGCCCGACCGTCTTTGACGGTTACCTTGACCGGCCGGACCTGACCAAGGAAGTCTTTACCGAAGACGGCTGGTACCGTACCGGCGACACCGGCGTCATCGATGATGACGGGTTCCTGCACATCACGGGCAGGGTCCGGGACATCATCAACCGCGGAGGGGAGAAAATCCCGGTGGCTGAGATTGAGCAGTTGCTCTACCGCCATCCCGCCGTGGCCGACGTGGCGCTGGCCGCCATGCCGGATGACCGGCTGGGTGAGCGGGCCTGCGCCTTTGTGGTTCCCGCCCCGGGAACCGCGCCCCGGCTTACGGACCTCACTGCATTCCTGGACCGACACCAGGTGTCCAAGCACTACTGGCCGGAGCACCTTCACCTCATGGAGGATATTCCGCGCAATGCGGTGGGCAAGGTGCAGAAGTTCCTGCTGCGTGACATGGCTCGCGGTTTCACCGGCCGTGACGGTGCCTCCGCAGCCCCCGTTTATCCCCCGGATCGGAGCACACTGTGAGCGTCACCGCCATCACCCCGGACGGCCGGGGCAGCAGCGTTTCCGACGCCGGGTACCGCGGCCTGCTCTCCGCCGTCACGTCCTGGGTGGAGGGGCCCGGCGAGGAATGGGCCGGACGCATTGAGGCCTCCGGGCAGGTCCCTGAGGCCCTGTGGAAGGAACTGCGCGAGGCCGGTTTCCTCTCCCTCGCGGCGCCCGTCGAGTTGGGCGGACAGGGGCTGAGTTTTGTGCAGTGGATGGGGCTAATGGAGGTTTTCTCCCGGTCCCACGCCTCCATCCGCATGATCGTGCACGTGGTCAACGGCACCTGGCGGGCGATGAACCCGCACGCAGACGAGGACCAACGGGAGAAGTTTGTCCGCCCTTCCGTGGCGGGCGATCTGATCGTCGCGTTCACGCTGACGGAACCGGGCAACGGCACCGGTGCCGACATTACCTCCAGTGTCCGGCGGGACGGGGACACCTATTACCTGACCGGGCGCAAGCACCTGATTACGTTCGGCGTGCGCTGCGACTACTGGCTGCTGTTCGCGCGGCTGGCGGGCAGCACCGGCAGTGACGGCACCGTGGCGCTGCTGGTGGACCGGCATGCCCCTGGTGTCACTGTGGAGGACACCTCCGAAACGCTCGGGGTGCGCGGGACGGACCACGCCTCACTGACATTCACGGACACCCCGGTCCCGGTATCCCACCGGCTGGGAGCGGAAGGTGACGGGCTGGCGGTGGCCCTGGGCGGTTTCCTGACCCCCAGCCGGATCTCGGTGGCCATGAGCTGTGTGGGCCTGGCCCAGCGGGCGCAGCAACTCGCGGTGGCTTACGCCTTGGAGCGCACCACGTTCGGCAAACCGCTGGCGTCGCGGCAGGCCATCGCCTTTGCCCTCGCGGAGAACGAGGCAGATATCTCCGCGGTCCGGGCATTGACCCTGCAGGCAGCGGAAGCCTGGCAGGAGGGTGCGGCCGCCGCGCCGGCGCTCTCATCGATGGCCAAGCTGACGGCAGTGGACATGCTCAGCCGTGTCACTGATAAGGCGCTGCAGGTTCACGGCGGCATTGGATACTGGAAAACCATGCCCATTGAAAGGGTGTACCGGGACGCTCGGGCCCAGCGCTTCGAAGAGGGCACCAATGAAATCCAGAAAACGGTCATAGCCCGCGACCTTTTCCGCCGGGCTTCGGCTGCCCGTGCCGATGCAGCCGCCGCAGCGGCCGTGCCGGACCCGGCGGCTGCACCGGACGCGCTCGGCTGACGGCTCGGGGCCCGGCGATGCTGGAGAGGGTTTTCTCCCCCGTTTCACTGGGTCGGCTGCGCCTGCCCCACCGGATTGTGATGGGATCCATGCACCTGAACCGGGAGGACGATCCGCAGGCGCTGGCGGCCTTCTACCGGGAACGGACCGTCGGGGGTGCCGCCCTGATCGTCACCGGCGGTGCCGCGGTCAGCCGCATGGGTGCGGGGGGACCGAACTATCTGCTGATTAACGAACCGCCGGCCGCCGGACTGCTCTCCCCCACCCTGGACGCGGTGCACGGCGCCGGCGGGAAGGTTGCCCTGCAGCTCTTTCACGCCGGCCGGTACGCTTTCGAATCCACCTACGGTCTCCGCCCGGCCGCGCCGTCGGAGGTCTACTCCGGCTTCTCCCGGGTGCTGCCGGCAGCTCTGACGCAGCAGCAGATTGAGGCCACCCTGGCAGATTTTGCAGCGGCTGCTGCCAAGGCGCAGGCTCTGGGCTTCGACGCCGTGGAAATTATGGGTTCCGAGGGTTACCTGATCAATCAGTTCGCTTCACCGCTCACCAACCTCCGTACGGACGGGTGGGGCGGGGACCGTTGGCGCAGACAGCAGTTTCCGCTGGCCGTCCTCGCAGCGGTACGCGGCGCCGTCGGACCCGCTTATCCGATCATCTACCGCACGTCCGGGGCTGACCTGGTTCCGGGTTCCAGCACGCCGCCGGAATCCCGTGACCTCGCAGTGGCGCTGGCAGCAGCCGGCGCCGACGCCCTCAACATCGGGATCGGCTGGCACGAGTCTCGTGTGCCGTCCGTCCAGGCGCTCGTCCCGCACGGGCACTGGATGGGTTTTGCGGGCAGTATCCGTGCGGCCCTGGCCGACGCCGGCGTACCCGTACCGGTGATCGGCAGCAACCGGATCAACTCGCTGCATCTGGCCGAACAGGCACTCACGGCAGGCCACGCCGATGTGGTGTCCATGGCGCGCCCGTTCCTTGCCGATCCGGAAATCGTGGCGAAGACCCGGCGCGGTCAGGCAGCCCTGGTGAACACCTGCATTGCCTGTAACGAGGCCTGCATAGACCGTTCCCTCGGCGCGGAACCGGTTTCCTGCCTCGTCAATCCGAGGGCCGGACGCGAGCTTGACTATCCGGTGGACGGTGCATCCTCCGTCCCCCGGCCGGATCAGCGCGTCGCCGTCGTGGGGGCAGGACCGGCGGGGCTGCAGGCGGCTGCCACGCTCGCACAGTCCGGGCTGCCCGTGGACCTGTATGAGGAAGGCGATGGGATCGGGGGCCAGTTCCGCCTGGCCGGGCGGGTGCCGGGAAAGGAGGATTTCCTGCAGACGATCAGGTATTTCCGCAATGAGCTCCGGCGGCTTCAGGTACAGGTTTCCACCGGGGTTTCCCCCGGCCCGGCGGCCCTGGCCGGTTATGCCCACGTTATCCTCGCCACGGGGGTCCGTCCCCGGCCGGTTCCGCTGCCCCGCACCGGCGGGCTCCCCGTCCGGGATTACCGTGAGGCGTTCGCCGAACCCGCGGGGCTGGGCCGCCGGGTGGTGGTTATCGGAGCCGGCGGCATAGCCGTTGACCTCGCCCGGCTGCTCACGGGTATCCGTGGAGGTCCGCCGCACGTCACCATCCTCCGGCGCGGACAGCGGATCGGCGAGGGGATCGGCCCGTCCACCCGCTGGGCGGTCCTGCAGGAACTCACCGCTGCCGGAGTGCGGTTGCTTCCCGGGACCACTCCCCTGGAGGTCACACCGGACGGACTGGTGGTGGCCAACCGTTCCGGCACCCTGCTGCTGCCCGCGGATGCCGTGGTGCTGGCGGCCGGCCAGGTGGCGCACAATCCCCTCCACTCTGCCCTCCTGCGCCGGGGTATCCCCTGCACCGTCATCGGCGGAGCGCTCGACGCCTCGGGCCTGAACGCGGTGCGGGCCTTTGACCAGGGACTGAACGCGGGCTCGTTAGTGGCCCGGAGCCTGCACGAGCGTGCCGGCATTAAACGCAGCAGGACCCCGCTGCCGTAGCAACGGGGCCCTGCTAAGAACCGAAGAGGTTCAGGCTAGAACATCAAATTACTTGATGATCTTGGTGACGCGGCCTGATCCAACGGTGCGGCCGCCTTCGCGGATAGCGAAGCCGAGGCCCTCTTCCATAGCGATGGGCTGGATGAGCTCAACGGTCATCTCAGTGTTATCGCCGGGCATAACCATTTCAGTGCCCTCGGGGAGGGTGATGACGCCGGTTACGTCCGTGGTACGGAAGTAGAACTGCGGGCGGTAGTTCGAGTAGAACGGGTTGTGGCGTCCGCCTTCATCCTTGGACAGGATGTAGACGTTGGCTTCGAAGTCGGTGTGCGGGGTGATGGAACCCGGCTTCACGACAACCTGGCCACGCTCTACGTCTTCGCGCTTGATGCCGCGGAGCAGCAGGCCACAGTTCTCGCCGGCCCATGCTTCGTCAAGCTGCTTGTGGAACATCTCGATACCGGTAACCGTGGTCTTCTGGACCGGACGGATGCCGACGATCTCGACCTCGGAGTTGATGGCCAGGGTACCGCGCTCGGCGCGGCCCGTGACAACGGTTCCACGACCGGTGATCGTGAAGACGTCCTCGATCGGCATCAGGAACGGCTTGTCCTTGTCGCGAACGGGGTCCGGCACGTTGTTGTCAACGGCTTCCATCAGCTCTTCGACGGAAGCAACCCACTTGGGGTCGCCTTCCAGAGCCTTCAGGCCGGAAACACGGACGACGGGAGCGTTGTCGCCGTCGAAGTCCTGGGAGCTCAGCAGTTCGCGAACTTCCATTTCCACGAGGTCGAGCAGTTCTTCGTCGTCAACCATGTCGGACTTGTTCAGTGCGACCAGCAGGTAGGGAACACCAACCTGGCGGGCGAGCAGAACGTGCTCGCGGGTCTGGGCCATCGGACCGTCGGTAGCGGCAACCACGAGGATTGCGCCGTCCATCTGAGCTGCACCAGTGATCATGTTCTTGATGTAGTCAGCGTGGCCGGGGGCGTCAACGTGTGCGTAGTGACGCTTCTCGGTCTGGTACTCGATGTGCGAGATGTTGATGGTGATACCGCGCTGGCGCTCTTCAGGTGCAGAGTCGATAGCAGCGAAATCGCGCTTTTCGTTCAGATCAGGGTACTTGTCAGCAAGCACCTTCGAAATGGCAGCGGTCAACGTGGTCTTGCCATGGTCAACGTGACCAATGGTGCCGATGTTGACGTGCGGCTTAGTCCGCTCGAACTTTGCCTTCGCCACGGGTTCCTCCTAGAGAGTTAGAAGACTCAATCTCCAGCCGCGCTTTTCGCAACTGAAACTGATGTAAGTCTACTGGGGGCTGTTTATTTGATGAAATTGCCGATTTCCGCAGCAGCCTGGCGAGGCCGCTCAGTCTGGCTATACAGCGGGCTTCCGGCCGAAGCTTTGGCCCGCTGCACACAGCCGGTGTTCCGAGGTTGTCCCCGGAACACCGACCAGGGTTTTATTCGCCGCGCGTCTTCTGGATGATCTCGTCGGCTACTGCCTTCGGGACCTCCGCGTAGCTGTTGAACGACATGGAGTACACGGCACGGCCCTGGGTCTTGGACCGCAGGTCGCCGATGTAGCCGAACATGCCGGACAGCGGGACGTGTGCCCGGATGACCTTTACGCCGGCTGCATCTTCCATGGACTGCATCTGTCCGCGACGGGAGTTGATGTCACCGATAACTTCACCCATGTATTCCTCAGGGGTGCGGACTTCAACATCCATCATCGGTTCCAGAAGGACCGGGCTGGCCATCCGTGCGGCTTCCTTGAAGGCCTGGCGTCCGGCAATCTTGAACGCCATTTCCGAGGAGTCGACGTCGTGGTACGCGCCGTCAAGCAGCGTTGCCTTGATGCCGACAACCGGGTAACCGGCGAGCACACCGTCGGTGAGGGCGCTCTGGATACCCTGGTCAACGCTGGGGATGTATTCGCGCGGAACACGACCACCGGTGACCTTGTTCTCGAATTCGTAGAACGTGCCGTCGGAAGTATCCAGCGGCTCGATCGCGATCTGGATCTTTGCGAACTGACCCGAACCACCGGTCTGCTTCTTGTGCGTGTAGTCATGCTTGGCAACGGCACGGCGGATGGTTTCGCGGTAAGCAACCTGGGGCTTGCCCACGTTGGCTTCGACGCGGAACTCACGGCGCATACGGTCAACCAGGATGTCCAGGTGCAGCTCGCCCATACCGGCGATGATGGTCTGGCCTGTGTCTTCGTCGAGGGAGACCTGGAAGGTCGGATCCTCTTCGGAGAGCTTCTGGATGGCGGTGGAGAGCTTCTCCTGGTCACCCTTGGTCTTCGGCTCGATGGCCACGGAAATCACGGGCTCCGGGAAGCTCATGGATTCCAGCACGATCGGGTTCTGAAGATCGCACAGGGTGTCGCCCGTGGTCGTATCCTTCAGCCCGATGGCGGCGTAGATGTGGCCCGTCGTGATTTCCTCGACCGGGTTTTCCTTGTTGGCGTGCATCTGGAAGAGCTTTCCGATGCGCTCCTTCTTCTGCTTGGTCGCATTCATGACCTGGGCGCCGGAAGCAGCGTGACCGGAGTACACGCGGATGTAGGTCAGACGTCCGAAGAACGGGTGCGTCACAACCTTGAACGCCAGCGCGGAGAACGGAGCGTCGGCATCTGCGGCGCGTTCGAGGATGACCTCTTCGTCGCGGATGTCGTGGCCCTTGATGTTCGGCACGTCAAGCGGGCTGGGGAGGTAGTCGACGACGGCGTCAAGCATCGGCTGAACGCCGCGGTTCTTGAACGCGGAGCCGCAGAGAACCGGGTAAACCAGCGAGTTGATGGTCAGGTGGCGGATGCCGGCCTTGAGTTCCTCGATGGTGAGTTCTTCACCTTCGAGGTACTTGTTCATCAGCTCGTCGCTTGCCTCGGCAACGGTCTCGACCAGCTGGGCGCGGTACTCTTCGGCCTTTTCCTGCAGGTCTGCGGGAATCGGTTCGATTTCGTACTTGGCGCCCATGGTGACATCACCCTTGGCGTCGCCGCGCCAGGTGAGGGCACGCATTTCGAGGAGGTCAACAACGCCCTCGAATTCGCTCTCGGCACCGATCGGCAGCTGCAGAACCAGCGGCTTGGCACCCAGGCGGTTGATGATCGTGTCGACGGTGAAGTAGAAGTCAGCGCCGAGCTTGTCCATCTTGTTGACGAAGCAGATGCGCGGGACGTTGTACTTATCAGCCTGGCGCCAGACAGTCTCGGACTGCGGCTCCACGCCTTCCTTGCCGTCGAAAACGGCTACGGCGCCGTCGAGCACGCGCAGGGACCGCTCAACCTCGACGGTGAAGTCAACGTGACCCGGGGTGTCGATGATGTTGATCTGGTTGTTGTCCCAGTAGCACGTGGTAGCTGCGGAGGTAATGGTGATACCCCGCTCCTGCTCCTGTGCCATCCAGTCCATCGTGGACGCACCGTCGTGGGTCTCGCCGATCTTGTGGTTGACACCCGTGTAGAACAGGATGCGCTCGGTAGTCGTAGTCTTGCCGGCATCAATGTGGGCCATGATGCCGATGTTGCGGACCTTATTCAGGTCGGTAAGCACGTCAAGTGCCACGGTTTCTCCCTATATTTGGTGTTTGCCGTTTCGACTGCGTTTATCTGCCTTGGGCCCTGCACCCCGCCGAAGCGGAATGCAGGGCCTTGAAGGAGGGGCCGCCGTCGGCCGGGCTTATTACCAGCGGTAGTGGGCGAAGGCCTTGTTGGACTCGGCCATCTTGTGGGTGTCCTCGCGGCGCTTCACAGCTGCACCGAGACCGTTGGAAGCGTCCAGGATTTCGTTGCGCAGGCGCTCGGTCATGGTCTTCTCGCGGCGGGCCTTGGAGTAGCCAACCAGCCAGCGCAGTGCCAGTGCAGTTGCACGGCCCGGCTTGACCTCAACGGGGACCTGGTAGGTGGCGCCGCCGACGCGGCGGGACTTAACCTCGAGGCTGGGCTTGATGTTGTCCATGGCCTTCTTCAGGGCTGCAACCGGATCCTGTCCGGTCTTCTCCTGGGCGCCTGCAAGTGCACCGTAAACGATGCGCTCTGCGGTGGACTTCTTGCCGTCGATCAGGACCTTGTTGATCAGCTGCGTGACCAGCGGGGAGCCGTAGACGGGATCCAGTACTAGCGGCCGCTTGGGGGCCGGACCCTTGCGGGGCATATTACTTCTTCTCCATCTTCGCGCCGTAGCGGCTGCGAGCCTGCTTGCGGTTCTTGACACCCTGGGTATCGAGGGCACCGCGGACGATCTTGTAGCGAACACCGGGAAGGTCCTTCACACGGCCGCCGCGCACCAGCACGATGGAGTGTTCCTGAAGGTTGTGACCCACACCGGGGATGTAGGCGGTTACTTCGATGCCGCCGTTGAGACGGACACGTGCAACCTTACGCAGAGCCGAGTTCGGCTTCTTCGGGGTGGTCGTGTAAACGCGGGTGCAAACACCACGGCGCATCGGGCTGCCCTGGAGGGCAGGAGCCTTGGTCTTGGAGACCTTGGGTGAGCGGCCCTTGCGGACCAGCTGCTGAATCGTAGGCACTTTCGTGTTCTCCGTTTTTTCTCGAGATAATTCTCTGGTTGCCCCGCCCCGCTGTCGGCTGAAGCCGGCTTCGGGGCGGTGCGCTTAAAGTCGTTGCCGCAATGCCCCGAGAAGTTCCGTGTTCTCGCCGAAAGCGACCGTAGGCGTGCAAAAGTGTGGCATTCGTTGCGCAAGAACCCCGCAACCCGGAAACAGGCCCGCCCATTCCTTTCGGAATGCATTCCCCCGAGTATCTCACCACGGGGGGCACGCGAGCGGCCTTCATCCACTGCCACACAAACAATTGGTTTCCAGTCTAACAGACTTAACGCCTCCTGCGGTGACGTGAGTGCAGGATCACTAACTGCGGGCAGCGAGGGCCGCCGTGATGGTGGCCGATGCCTGCTGCAGGTGCGGCAGCACACTGGCAGCTGCGTCTTCCAGTGTAGGCCCGCCCAGGCCCATGGTGGCCTGCATGGACGTATTCAGCGCTGCGGTGACCCTGCCCTGCGGGTCATACACGGGAACCGCCACGGAGCGCAGGCCCTGTTCGAGTTCCTGGTCCACCACCGCCCATCCCTGTTCGCGGACGCCGGCAACCAGTTCGCGGAATTTGTTCGGGTCGGTGACGGTCCGGTCGGTGAGGGGCTGCAGCTGCACTGCGGCGAGGTAGTCCTCGAACTGTTCCTCCGGCAGGCCGGCAAGCAGCACCCGGCCCATGGACGTTGCGTAGGCCGGGAAGCGGGTACCCACGGCAATACCGACCGTCATCAGCCGGCGGGTATGGATCCGGGCTATATAGACAATCTCGTTGCCGTCGAGCACTGACGCGGACGTGGATTCGGAGATCTGCCGGGACAGGTCCTCGAGCACGGGCTGGGCCAGCTGGGGCAGGGACTGGCCCGACAGGTAGGAATATCCCAGCTGCAGCACCAGCGCGGTGAGCTCGAACATGCGCCCGTCCGTGCGGATGTAGCCCAATTCCACCAGGGTGAGCAGAAAGCGCCGGGCCGTGGCCCGGGTCAGGCCGGTGCGCCGCGAAACCTCGCTGAGCGTCATCTGCACGTGGTCTGCGTCGAACGCGCGGATCACCAGCAGGCCCCGGGCCAGCGACTGCACATACTGGTCGCTGGCCGGCACGGTCTCGCTCATCTGTCCCCCATGGTTGGTGTGCTGCTAGCTTCCGTCCGCGGCGCGGATCAGCGGAATGTCCATCTTCGCCGCCAGCTCTTCGAAGGTGGTGCCGAAGGTCTCGCGGACGTGCACGCCGTCGTCCTTCAGCAAAAAGACTGCTTCATTAGTGTAGACGCGGGTCACGCACCCCACGCCCGTGAGCGGATAGCTGCACTCCTTCACCAGCTTGCTCAGGCCGTCCCGCGTGAACAGGGACATCATCACGTAGACATCCTTGGCCCCGGTGGCCAGGTCCATCGCGCCGCCGACGGCGGGGATGGCGTCGGGGGCCCCGGTGTGCCAGTTGGCCAGGTCGCCGGTCGCGGAGACCTGGAAGGCGCCCAGCACGCAGACATCGAGGTGTCCGCCGCGCATGATGGCGAAGGAGTCCGCGTGGTGGAAGTAGGCCGCGCCCGGCAGCTCCGTCACGGGAATCTTTCCGGCATTGATCAGGTCCGGATCCACCTCGTCGCCGTGTGCCTCCGGTCCCATGCCGAGCATGCCGTTCTCGGTGTGCAGGGTGACGTTCTGCTCCGGCACCAGATAGTTCGACACCAGGGTGGGCTGCCCGATGCCCAGGTTCACGAACGAGCCGGGGGCAATGTCGGAGGCGACCAGGGCGGCGAGTTCGTTCTTATCCAGCTTCTTGTCGGTGCTCATGCTACGGCCGGTGCTTTCTCCCGGTCCACGCGGACCAGGCTGTTGACGTAGATCCCGGGGGTGACAACGTTTTCGGGGTCCAGTCCCCCAACGTCCACAATCTCGCGCACCTGCACAATGGCATGCCTGGCGGCGGCGGCCATGATGGGACCGAAGTTCCGCGCCGTCTTGCGGTAGACGAGGTTGCCGGCGGTGTCCGCGCGCAGCGCCTTCACGAGCGCGAAGTCCGCGTGCAGGGGTGTCTCAAAGACGTACCCGCGGCCGTCGATGATCCGGGTTTCCTTGCCTTCTGCCAGCGGGGTTCCGTAGGCGGTGGGGGTAAAGAACCCGCCGATGCCGGCTCCCGCGGCACGGATGCGTTCGGCCAGGTTGCCCTGGGGTACGAGTTCCAGTTCGATCTCCCCGGCGCGGTAGCGGGCGTCGAAGATCTGCGAATCGGACTGCCGCGGGAAGGAGCAGATGATTTTCTTTACGCGGCCGGCACCGATCAGGGCTGCCAGGCCCTGTTCGCCGTTGCCTGCGTTGTTGTTGACCACGGTCAGGTCTGTGGCGCCCTGGCGCAGCAGCGCCTCGATGAGTTCCACGGGCTGGCCGGCCCGGCCGAATCCGCCGATCATTACGGTGGCCCCGTCGTGGATGGGCGCTACGGCCTCATCTACGTCCTGCACTATGTTGAGCACGGTTTTTCCTAACGTGTGCGGTGTCTGGGTATCAGTTGGTGTTTTCGAGCACGACGGCGAGGCCCTGGCCCACGCCGATGCAGATGGCCGCCACGCCCCAGCGCTCACCGGAATCCTGCAGGCGGCGGGCCAGCGTGCCCAGGATGCGCGTGCCGGAAGCACCCAGCGGGTGGCCGATGGCCACGGCACCGCCCCAGGCGTTGACGATGCCGGGATCCACGTCCCAGGCGTCCAGGCAGGCCAGTGACTGGGCGGCGAAGGCTTCGTTCAGTTCCACGGCTCCGACGTCGCCCCAGCTGATCCCGGCACGCTTCAGGGCCAGGTTGGCCGCTTCCACGGGGGCATAGCCGAAGAACTGCGGTTCGTTGGCTGCCGCGCCGCGTCCGGCGATCCGCGCCAGCGGCGCCAGGCCGAGGATGCCGGCGGCGTTTTCGCTGCCCAGCCATGCCGCGGAGGCGCCGTCGTTCAGCGGTGAGGCGTTGCCTGCGGTGACGGTGCCGCCGGAAGCATCATCGGATGCGGGCCGGAAGACGGTGCGCAGGGTGGCCAGCTTTTCCACGGTGGAACCTGCCCGGATGCTTTCATCGCGATCCAGCTCCACACCGTCAACGGCTACTGTGAGGTCCGCGTATTTCCCCTCGTCCCAAGCCTTGGCGGCCAGCGCGTGGGAGGCTGCGGCGAACTCATCCTGGCGGTCCCGGGTGATGCCGTATTTCTCGCGCAGCTGTTCGGTGGCTTCACCCAGGGAGACCGTCCATTCCTTGGGCATGGCGGGATTGACCAGGCGCCAGCCCAGGGTGGTGGAGGCCAGGGTCTGGTCCCCGGCCGGGTAGGGCTTTTCGTTCTTCGGCAGCACCCAGGGAGCGCGGCTCATGGACTCGGCACCGCCGATGAGCATCAGGTCCGCTTCGCCGGTGTTGATCTGACGGGAGGCGATCAGGGCCGCATCCAGTGAGGATCCGCAGAGCCGGTTCACCGTGGTGCCCGGGATGGAGGTGGGCAGGCCGGCGAGCAGGGTTGCCATGCGGGCGACGTTGCGGTTTTCCTCGCCTGCACCGTTGGCGTTGCCGAAAACCACCTCGTCGATGCGTGCCGGGTCCAGGTCCGGAGCGCGGGAGACGGAGGCCTTGATGACCTGGGCGGCGAGGTCATCCGGGCGGACCCCTGCGAGGGCTCCGCCGAACTTGCCGAAGGGGGTGCGGACTGCGTCGTAGATATAGGCCTGGTTCACCGGTGCTCCTTGAAACTCAAAACTCGTACTGGATTGTCTGGCTGGGTGGTGCTCGCTGCCGCTGGGCCGCGCAGTTGCTAGTCCGCGGAGTCGATCTCGCGGAAAACGCCCTGCGCCACCTTGAAGGCGGAGTTCGCTGCGGGAACCCCGCAGTAAATAGCGGACTGCAGGACAATTTCCTTGATCTCGTCCCGGCTCAGGCCGTTGCGCAGCGCGGCCCGCACGTGCATGGCGAACTCTTCGAGGTGACCGTGGGCAATCAGCGCCGTGAGGGTCACGGCGCTGCGCATGGTCCGCGGCAGGCCGGGCCGGGTCCAGATGGTGCCCCACGCGTACTGGGTGATCATGTCCTGGAAGTCGGTGGTGAACTCGTCTTTGCCGGCGTTGGCGCGGTCCACATGCTCGGAGCCCAGGACTTCCCGGCGGACGGCCATGCCCTCGTCGTACACGTCCTGCCGGCTCTTGTGTCCGTCTGCAATCACTGTCTTATTTCCCTTCCAGGTACTGGGTGCCGAAGAAGTCCTTCAGCAGCTCGGCGGTCCGTCCCGGCTGCTCGACCGGGACCAGGTGGGCGGCATCCTCCACGACGGCGGCCGTTCCGTTGGCGGCGCGGTCCGCGATGAGCTCCGCGAACGACGGCGGGGTGACAACGTCTTCGGCCCCGGCCACGGCAAGGACGGGGACAGTGATGTCCGGCAGCCGGTCACGGACGTCGAATCCGGCCAGGGCCGAACAGCAGAAGGCATAGGAGAAGCGGTCGGTGTTCTGCAGCGAGTGCAGCAGCGCGGACGCGGCGGAGGGCTCGCGTTCCATATATCCGGGCGCGAACCAGCGCTGTCCGGAACCGACTATCTGGGTGGGGGTGCCCTGCACCCTGACGGTTTCGGCACGTTCTTCCCAGCCGCCGGCGTCGCCGATTTTGGCTCCGGAGCACAGCACCGCCAAACCCTCGAAGAGCCCGCCGTGATCCAGTCCCAGCTGCAGCCCGACGGCACCGCCCAGCGAGACACCCGCGTAGAAGACCGGCGCTTCGGGGGCAATGTCGCCCGCTGCCCGTGCGCTGCTGACCAGGTTGGCGACGCCGGCCGCGAGGTCGCCGACGCTGAAGGGCTCGGTTGCCGCGGGGCTGGCACCGTGGCCGGGCAGGTCCCAGCCGATCACGGTGAACGTGTCCAGGGCTGCCGCAGCACGGCTCCACAAAGGTGTGACCGCAGTCCCCAGCGACGGGCCGGCGATCAGGACAGGCGCTGCCTCTCCGGCGTTGGAGAGGCGGGTGGCCTTAAGGGCGGGAACACTCATGCTGATTGCTTTCCGGGGTAGGCGGCCGTGATGCGCTCTATGAGTGCGGCGGCCTCCCCTACGTAGTTGGCGGGATCAAGGATGTCCTCGAGCTCTGCGTCGGAGAGGATTCCGGACGGAACGGTGCTGCGCAGCACCGCGGCGAACGGTTCACCCGTGGAGAGCGAGCGGGCTACGGCCTCGGACACGATCTTCTTTCCGCGGCCGGGCACGCCGTCGTCCAGCCGGGGGGCGACGACGGCCATGATCTTTTCGCTGACCACCAGGGGGCCGGCGGCTGCCAGGTTCCGTTCCAGTGCCGCGGTATGGATCTGCAGGCCTTCGGCCAGTTCGGCGAGTTTGGCAGCTGCTCCCCCGGCCAGCCGGAGCAGGGAGCGCAAGGCCTGCCACTCCACGTGCCAGGAGCCGCTGGGACGCTCGTCATCCGCCGCCGCGGCGGCAGCCTGCAGCTGTACGCCGTGGCCGGGGGCGGCCAGCGCGGCGCTGCGGATCAGCACGGACAGCACCGGGTTCTGCTTCTGCGGCATGGCGGAGGAACCGCCGCGGCCGGCGGCGCGGGGTTCGGAGACCTCGCCGATTTCCGGCCGGCTCAGCAGCAGCACGTCGTTGGCCATTTTGCCCGCGGCTGCGGTGAAATCCTGCAGTGCTGCACCGAGGCCGGTTACGGGCAGACGGTTGGTTTGCCACGGTGCTACGGGGTCGGCCAGTCCCAGGGACCCGGCAAGGTGTGAGGCCAGGTCAAAGGGTCCGGGCGTGCCGCTGTCCGCGGCGGTCGCGGTGGTCAGCGCGGCCATGGTCCCTGAGGCACCGCCCCACTGCAGGGGCAGCCGGAGGGAGGCGGTGCGCAGGCCGTCGGCGGCCTGACCGATGCCGTGCAGCCACTGCGCGGCCCTCAGCCCGAAGGTGGAGGGCAGGGAGTGCTGGGTCAGTGTCCGGGCTACGCACAGGGTCCCGGCGTGGTTCCGGGCCAGGTTACCCAGTGCCGCCGCGGCCCGGTCCGCATCGGCCAGGATGGTGTCCAGCGCGCGGCGGGCCAGGAGCATGAGGGCGGTGTCCATGATGTCCTGGCTGGTGGCGCCGCGGTGGATCGCCGCTGCAGCCTCCGGGGACTGTTCCCGGGCCAGCTTCCGGAGATCCGCGAGCAGGGGGATCACCGGGTTGCCTCCACCCTGTGCCCGTTCCGCCAGGGATGCGGCGTCATACAGGGAAGCGTCGCTGACTGCGGCCACGGCAGCCGGCGCTCCGGGATCGGCCAGCCCGGCGTCGGCCAGCACCCGAACCCATGCCAGTTCCACATCCAGCAGGGCCTGGAGCAGCCCCGTGTCCCCCGTCAGCCCGGCTACCCGCGTGCCGGCCCATGCCGGTGCGAGCAGGCCGTAGTCTGCGCTCTCCGCTGCCCCCATGCCTACGCGCCCGGGTAGGTGAGGAAAACCGTTTCGTTTTCCCCCTGCAGGCAGATGTTCCACCGCAGTCCGCCGTCGGCCTCGCGGGTGGCAATGAGCGTGCGCCGCCGGTCCTCGGGAAGGGAGGAGAGCAGCGCGTCGCGTGCCAGTGCTTCCTCGTCATCGGGGAGGTACATGCGGGTATGCAGCTTGTTCAGCAGCCCGCGCGCGAAGATGACGACGGAGATGAAGGGGGCTGCGCCTGCTTCCGTGGGTCCGGGGTTCACCGTGGTGAACGTGTAGTTCCCGGCATTGTCCACGGCCGTGCGGCCCCAGCCGGTGAAGGTGTAGCCGTCCCGGACCAGGGAACCGGTGCGCTGCGGGATGTTGCCCTCGGCGTCGGCCTGCCAGATTTCGAGCAAGGCATCGGGGATGGTGTCCCCGGCTCCGTCCGTTACCGTGCCCTGCAGGCGGATGCTGCCGGGCAGGCCCGGCGCCAGGAGCTGGTTGTCCTTCTCGAAGGGAAGCGCGTAACCGTAGAACGGGCCGATGGTCTGCCCGGGGGTGGCGGTAAGTTTCTGCTCGCTCATTACTCTGCGTCCTCGTCTTCCATCCAGGTGCGGTTGCTGCCGGTGAGCACAATGTCCCAGTTGTAGCCCGTCGCCCACTCGTGCGATGTCAGGTTGTGGTCATAGGTGGCCACGAGGCGGTCGCGTGCCTTCTGGTCGGTAATCGACTGGTAGATCGGATCCAGCGCGAACAGCGGATCCCCGGGGAAGTACATCTGGGTGATCATGCGCTGGGTGAAGTCCGTGCCGAACAGGGAGAAGTGGATGTGGGCCGGGCGCCAGGCGTTGAAGTGGTTTTTCCAGGGATAGGGGCCGGGCTTGATGGTGGTGAACTCGTAGAAGCCGTCGTCGGTGGTGATGCAGCGGCCGACGCCGGTGAAGTTCGGGTCCAGCGGGGCCGGGTGCTGGTCGCGCTTGTGGATGTAGCGGCCGGCGGAGTTGGCCTGCCAGATCTCCACCAGCTGGTTGCGCACGGGACGTCCGTCGCCGTCGAGGATACGGCCGCGGACAATGATCCGCTCCCCCAGCGGCTCGCCGTTGTGCTGGATGGTCAGATCGCTCTCCAGCGCGTGCACGTCCTGGTGCCCGAACGCCGGTGACCACAGTTCAATCGTCTCGGGATCCACGTGGTGCGGATCCTTGGTGGGGTGGCGCAGAATGGAGCTGCGGTAGGGCCGGAAGTCGATGCGGGGCTGGCTTTCCGGGGCGGCGCCGTCCTGCACGGACTGGTCATACGCCGCATGGACCGAGGCAATCTCCGCCGAGATCTGGTCCTGCGACGCCTGTGCCGCATCCAGCTTCTCCACAACATGGCTGTCTGAGAAGAGATCCTCTTCCATTTCCATGGTTCTTCCTTTCGACTTCGGGCGCATCTTTGCGCTCCAGCTATCCAACATGCGTCCGCGTGGTCGAGACCACACTACACCGCTTGTTCATCTTGTGTACAGGTGTTCGTCATACGAACGGTATTAGGAGTTGGGCCATCCGGTGTAGGCCTCGGCCAGGTAGGCGCTGCCGTGCCGGGAGGCAACGACGCCGCTGAGCTCCCCGAGCGCACGCTTGCGTTCGAAGGGGCTGGCGTCTTCGCGGGTGTGCAGCATGGACGTCATCCAGTAGGAGAAGTTCTGCGCCCGCCAGACCCGCTTCAGCGCCTTGTCGCCGTAGCCCTCCAGCAGTTCCGGCGACTTGGTGGCATAAAAGGAATCAATGGCTTCGAACAATACCTGCACATCCGCAAGGGCGAGGTTCAGCCCCTTGGCTCCGGTGGGCGGAACCGTATGCCCGGCGTCACCGGCAAGGAAAAGGTTGCCGTAGCGCAGGGGCTCGCAGACATAGCTGCGGAACTTCAGCACCGTCTTTTCGAAGATGGGGCCCCGCTTCAGCTGCAGTCCGTCCGGTCCGTCCACCCGGGCCTGCAGTTCATCCCAGATCCGGTCCTCGGTCCAGGCATTGGGGTCCTCATTCGGATCGGACTGGAAGTACATGCGCTGCACCGTCTCGCTGCGCTGGCTGATCAGGGCGAATCCCCGGTCGGAATTGGCATAGATCAGCTCGGGGGCGCTGGGAGGAGCCTCGGTGAGGATGCCGAACCACGCGAAGGGGTATTCGATGAAATTATCCGTCCGCGCTTCCTTGGGGATGGAGCGTTTGCAGATGCCGGCGGAACCGTCGGCGCCAACCAGCAGCTCGCAGTGAATTTCGAACTCCGTGCCCTCGGCGTCGGTAAAGAGGATCTTCGGGGTATCGGTGGTCAGATCGGTGACGGAGGTGTCGCTGACCCCGTAACGCACGTCGCCGCCGTCGCGCTCCCGGGCTGCGGCCAGGTCGGTGAACACCTCGTTCTGCGGGTACAGCCAGACCGACTCCCCGACCAGGTCCTGGAAGTCGATCCGGTGGCTCACGCCGCCGAAACGGAGGTCGATTCCGTCATGCCGGTATCCGTCGGTGAGCACCCGGTTACTGACGCCCGTCTCGGTGAGCATTCGCACGCTGCCGTGTTCCAGGATGCCCGCACGGTGGGTGGTGCGGATGGTTTCGTGGTCCCGCTTTTCCACCACGATGTTACCGATTCCGGATTTCGCGAGCAGGTGGGAGAGCATCAGCCCTGCCGGGCCGCCTCCTACAATGCCGACCTGCGTCTTGATAACCGTGCGCTGTGCGCCCATCTGGTGCTCCCTTGGAAAATCTGTTGCGGTTCCTGCCCTACAAGTGTGACTGCGGGCACAAGGGATTCCCCAGAGGATTCCCATTGAATGGGAATCCCGATGCCAACATGACCGGTGCCTAGATCAGCGGTGCCTGGATCAGCGGTCCTGCCGAGTTCGGTGCCGGTCAGCGGCCGTAATGCGGACCGGCGGCATCGGACCGGACCCCCAGGCCCCGCGAGATTCCCCGCGCCGCGGTCATCAGTGCGGGCACGGTGGCCGGGATGTTCTCCTCCCCCGTCGGCACCACCACGCCGATGGCGGCGACGGCGGTTCCCCCGGCCCCGAAGACGGGCACGGCTATCCCGGTGGTGTCGGGCACGACGGCGCCCGGCAGGCTGGCGCTGCCCTGCAGGCGTATCTGTGCCCAGGCGGCCCGCAGCCCGCGTACCGCCTCCGGGCCCAGATCCCGCTTGACCAGATACGCCTCCTGCAGGTGCCGGGGAGAGTGGGCCATCATGGCCATGCCGGAGGAGGAAACATGGACCGGCAGCCGGCCGGCTACCTGGGCATGGTTGAGTACTGAGCCGTGGCTGGAAAGCCGTTCTATGAATAGCACCTCGTCCTGGCTGAGGACGGACAGTTGGGTGTGCTGACGGACCACGGCCTGGATGTCCTCCATAAAAGGCATGGCTATCTGCTTGAGGCCAAGGGCTGCGGAACTGCGGTTGGCCAGTTCCCACAGGCGCAGGCCCAGGCGGACCCGGCCGCCGGCTTCCTTCTGCAGGAAGCCGTGGCCCATCAGGTCATTCACCATCCGGTGGGTGGTGGACAGCGGCAGCCCCGTGCGGCGTGCCAGCGTGGCCACCGACATGCTGGGGCGGGTTCCGTCAAAGGCGCTGATAATCCGCACAATCCGGTCCGTCATGGACTCGCCCGTTGGAGAATTCGCCATACTCTTCAGTCTGGCACAGCGCTTCCTGCCTCCGGGCCCGGTTAAACGCGGAAGGTCCCGCACCCTCTCGGGTGCGGGACCTTCCGTCGGATGCGCCTTCCTTAGCGGAAGTCGCTGCCCATGTCGTAGTCATCCAGCGGGATGGCGTGGAACTCGGGGCTGAGGCCGCCGTCGACTCCGGCGTAGTCGAAGTCGCTGAAGGCGCTCGGGCCGGTAAACAGGTTGGCCTTTGCTTCCTCGGTCGGCTCGACAGTGACCTCGGTGTAACGGGGCAGGCCCGTTCCGGCCGGGATCAGCTTACCGATGATGACGTTCTCCTTGAGGCCGAGCAGCGGATCGCTCTTGCCTTCCATGGCCGCCTGCGTCAGAACGCGGGTGGTTTCCTGGAAGGAAGCTGCGGACAGCCAGGACTCGGTGGCCAGGGAGGCCTTGGTGATGCCCATCAGTTCCGGACGGCCCGAAGCAGGCTTCTTGCCTTCCGAGACCACGCGGCGGTTCTCGCTCTCGAAGCGGCGGCGTTCGGTCAGCTCACCGGGGAGCAGATCGGAATCGCCGGACTCGATCACGGTCACGCGGCGCAGCATCTGGCGGACAATAACCTCGACGTGCTTGTCGTGGATGCCCACACCCTGGCTGCGGTACACGCGCTGGACTTCGTCCACCAGGAACTCCTGTGCCTTGCGCGGGCCGAGGATACGGAGGATCTGCTTGGGATCCACCGCACCGAAGACCAGCTGCTGGCCAACCTCGACGTGGTCGCCGTCGGCAACCAGGAGGCGTGCACGGCGCAGGACCGGGTACGCGATTTCCTCGGAACCGTCGTCGGGAGTGACAACCAGACGCATCTGGCGGTCGGTCTCTTCGATGGTGACCCGGCCCGCGGTCTCGGAGATCGGAGCAACACCCTTGGGCGTACGTGCTTCGAAGAGCTCCTGGATACGGGGCAGACCCTGGGTGATGTCCTCAGCGGAAGCAACACCACCGGTGTGGAAGGTACGCATGGTCAGCTGGGTACCCGGCTCACCAATGGACTGTGCAGCGATGATGCCCACGGCCTCGCCGATGTCCACGGTCTTACCCGTGGCCAGGGAGCGGCCGTAGCAAAGTGCACAGGTACCGACGGCGGACTCACAGGTGAGTACGGAGCGGACCTTGATGTCGGTGACACCGGCTTCGAACAGCTTCGCGATGAGCACGTCGCCCACATCGTCGCCGCCCTTGGCCAGGACGTTGCCCTGCGGATCGGTGACATCGGTGGCCAGCGTACGGGCGTAGGCCGAGTTCTCGACCTCTTCGTGCAGCTGGAGCTCACCGTTGGCATCCGGAACCGCGATGGTGACGTTCAGGCCGCGCTCGGTGCCGCAGTCTTCCTCGCGGACAATAACGTCCTGGGAAACGTCCACCAGACGGCGGGTCAGGTAACCCGAGTTAGCGGTACGCAGAGCGGTATCGGCGAGACCCTTACGGGCACCGTGCGTGGCGATGAAGTATTCCAGCACCGACAGGCCCTCGCGGTAGGAGGACTTGATCGGGCGCGGGATGATCTCGCCCTTAGGGTTGGCCACCAGGCCACGGATACCGGCAATCTGCCGGACCTGCAGCCAGTTACCACGGGCACCGGAGGACACCATGCGGTTGATGTTGTTGAATTCGGGCATGTTGGCCCGCATTGCAGCAGCAACCTCGTTGGTGGCCTTGTTCCAGATATCGATCAGTTCCTGGCGGCGCTCGTCTTCAGCGATCAGGCCCTTGCCGTACTGGCTTTCAACCTTGGCAGCCTGAGCTTCGTAGCCTTCCATAATGGCCGGCTTGTCGATCGGAGCCGCAATATCGGAGATGGCAACGGTAACGCCCGAGCGGGTGGCCCAGTAGAAACCGGCGTCCTTCAGGTTATCCAGCGTGGCAGCCGTGACAACCTTCGGGTACCGCTCAGCGAGATCGTTGACGATCGCCGAAAGCTGTCCCTTGTCCGCAACCTTGGCAACCCAGGGGTAGTCCGCCGGCAGGGTCTGGTTGAACAGAACCTGGCCGAGGGAGGTTTCGATGAGGGCGGGGGTGCCTTCTTCCCAACCTTCCGGTGCGGGCTGGTCTGCGCTGGGCACGAAGCCGTCAACGCGGATCTTGACCAGGGCGTTCAGGTGCAGCTCGCCCATGTCCGAGGCCATGATGGCTTCGGCCAGGGATCCGAACACGCGGCCTTCACCGACAGCACCGGGGCGCTTGGTGGTGAGGTGGTGCAGGCCGATGATCATATCCTGCGAAGGCAGGGTGACCGGGCGGCCGTCGGACGGCTTCAGGATGTTGTTCGAGGACAGCATCAGGATGCGTGCTTCTGCCTGCGCTTCGGGGCTCAGCGGCAGGTGTACTGCCATCTGGTCACCGTCGAAGTCGGCGTTGAAGGCGCCACAGACCAGCGGGTGCAGCTGAAGGGCCTTGCCTTCAACCAGCTGCGGCTCGAAGGCCTGGATGCCGAGGCGGTGCAGGGTGGGTGCACGGTTGAGCAGCACCGGGTGTTCGGTGATGATCTCTTCCAGCACGTCCCAGACCTGCGGACGGAAACGCTCGACCATACGCTTGGCGCTCTTGATGTTCTGGGCGTGGTTGAGGTCAACCAGGCGCTTCATCACGAACGGCTTGAAGAGCTCCAGTGCCATCTGCTTGGGCAGGCCGCACTGGTGCAGCTTCAGCTGCGGGCCAACAACAATGACGGAACGGCCGGAGTAGTCAACACGCTTACCCAGCAGGTTCTGGCGGAAGCGGCCCTGCTTGCCCTTGAGCATGTCGGACAGCGACTTCAGCGGACGGTTGCCCGGTCCGGTGACCGGACGGCCGCGGCGGCCGTTGTCGAACAGGGAGTCAACAGCTTCCTGCAGCATGCGCTTTTCGTTGTTCACGATGATCTCGGGGGCACCGAGATCCAGCAGGCGCTTCAGGCGGTTGTTGCGGTTGATCACGCGGCGGTACAGGTCGTTGAGGTCGGACGTCGCGAAACGGCCGCCGTCGAGCTGGACCATCGGGCGCAGTTCCGGCGGGATCACCGGGACGGCATCCAGGACCATGCCCAGCGGGCTGTTCGAGGTGGTCAGGAACGCGTTGACAACCTTCAGGCGCTTCAGGGCACGCGTCTTACGCTGGCCCTTGCCGTTCTGGATGATGTCGCGCAGGGACTCGGACTCTGCCTGCATGTCGAAGTCTTCAAGACGCTTCTTGATGGCTTCGGCACCCATGGAGCCTTCGAAGTACAGACCGTAGCGGTCACGCAGTTCGCGGTAGAGGCCTTCGTCGCCTTCCAGGTCGCCGACCTTGAGGTTCTTGAACCGGTCCCAGACCTGCTCGAGGCGCTCAATGTTGTGGTCGGCGTCGCGGCGCACCTTGGCCATCTGGCGGTCGGCGGAGTCGCGGGCCTTCTTCTTGTCGGCAGCCTTGGCGCCTTCGCCTTCGAGGCGGGCAAGCTCGCCTTCGAGGTCCTTGGCGATGGCGGCAATGTCGGAGTCGCGCTGGTCGACGAGGTGCTTGCGCTCCAGGTCGTGCTCGGCCTGCAGGTTCGGCAGTTCGGCGTGGCGGTTCTCTTCGTCAACCGAGGTGATCATGTAGGCAGCGAAGTAAATGACCTTCTCGAGGTCCTTCGGTGCCAGGTCCAGCAGGTAGCCCAGGCGGGAGGGAACACCCTTGAAGTACCAGATGTGCGTCACGGGAGCGGCGAGCTCAATGTGGCCCATCCGTTCGCGGCGTACCTTGGCACGGGTCACCTCGACGCCGCAGCGCTCACAGATGATGCCCTTGAAGCGCACGCGCTTGTACTTGCCGCAGTAGCATTCCCAGTCGCGGGAAGGACCGAAGATCTTTTCGCAGAAAAGACCGTCCTTCTCCGGCTTCAGGGTTCGGTAGTTGATGGTTTCCGGCTTCTTGACCTCACCGTAAGACCAGCCACGGATTTCATCCGCGGTGGCAAGGCCGATTCGCATAAGGCCGAACGTGGAATCGTTGGACATGGGTCCCTGTTCTCTCTTGTTCTCTAAATCTGAATGTCTCGGGGTACGGAAAGAGCACGAGGTGACCATCCCACTGGCGCCAGGCGGTCCGGGTTAGGCGGCTTTAATATTCCGTTGCGAGCTCTGCGAGCCGCGGAATTTCGTTGCCGCCGTTCCGGACCGTCCCGGCGCCAGCCGGGACGGTGCAACTGCTGCTAAACCTCTTCTACTGAGCTCGGCTCTGCGCGGGACAGATCGATACCCAGTTCTTCCGCGGCCCGGAAGACTTCTTCATCCGAGTCACGCATTTCAATCGTGTTGCCCTCGGTGGAGAGGACTTCCACATTCAGGCAGAGCGACTGCATTTCCTTGATCAGGACCTTGAACGATTCCGGAACGCCGGGCTCCGGGATGTTCTCGCCCTTGACGATGGCTTCGTAGACCTTCACGCGGCCGTGGATGTCATCGGACTTGATCGTGAGCAGTTCCTGCAGCGTGTAGGCAGCGCCGTACGCTTCCAGGGCCCAGACTTCCATTTCACCGAAGCGCTGTCCGCCGAACTGTGCCTTACCACCCAGCGGCTGCTGCGTGATCATGGAGTACGGGCCGGTGGAGCGGGCGTGGATCTTGTCGTCCACCAGGTGGTGGAGCTTCAGGATGTACATGTAGCCCACGGAGATCGGGTCCGGGAACGGCTGGCCGGAACGGCCGTCGAACATCCGGGCCTTGCCCGAAGCACCGATCAGGCGGTTGCCGTCACGGGTCACGTTGGTGGAATCGAGAAGGCCGGTGATTTCGTCCTCGCTGGCACCGTCGAACACCGGGGTGGCGACCGTGGTGGGGCCGGTCTCACGGGGCAGGTTCGGCAGGTCCTTGACCCAGTCCGGCTCGCCCTCGATCTTCCAGCCCTGCTTGGCAGCCCAGCCCAGGTGGATTTCCAGGACCTGTCCGACGTTCATTCGGCCCGGAACACCCAGCGGGTTCAGGATGATGTCGACGGGGGTTCCGTCTTCCATGAACGGCATATCTTCGATCGGGAGGATCTTGGAGATGACGCCCTTGTTGCCGTGGCGGCCGGCCAGCTTGTCGCCGTCCGTGATCTTGCGCTTGTGTGCCACGTAGACGCGGACCAGCTGGTTCACGCCCGGGGGCAGCTCGTCGTCGTTGTCGCGGTCGAAGATGCGCACGCCGATGACGGTTCCGGACTCGCCGTGGGGAACCTTCAGGGAGGTGTCGCGGACTTCGCGGCTCTTCTCGCCGAAGATGGCGCGCAGCAGGCGCTCCTCCGGGGTCAGTTCCGTTTCGCCCTTCGGGGTGACACGGCCAACGAGGATATCGCCGGCTTCAACCTCGGCTCCGATGTGGATGATGCCGCGCTCGTCGAGCTGCGACAGCACCTCCTCGGAGACGTTGGGGATGTCGCGGGTGATTTCCTCGGCACCAAGCTTGGTGTCGCGGGCGTCAACCTCGTGCTCCTCGATGTGGATCGAGGTCAGGACATCGTCGGAGACCATGCGCTGGGACAGGATGATGGCATCTTCGTAGTTGTGGCCTTCCCATGACATGAATGCCACGAGCAGGTTCTTACCAAGGGCCAGTTCACCCTGGTCCGTTGCGGGACCGTCGGCGATGATGCTGTTGACCTCAACCCGGGCGCCCTCGGAGACCAGCACGCGCTGGTTGTAGGCGTTGCCCTGGTTGGAGCGCTCGAACTTCATGATCGGGTAGCTGGTCTCGGTGCCGTCGTCGTTCATGACGGTGACAAGGTCAGCGGAAACCTCGGTGACAACACCGGGCTTCTTCGCGGTCACGGAGTCGCCGGCGTCAACTGCGGTGTACTTCTCCATGCCGGTGCCCACCACGGGGCGCTCGGAACGGAGCAGCGGCACAGCCTGGCGCTGCATGTTCGCACCCATGAGGGCGCGGTTGGCGTCGTCGTGCTCGAGGAACGGAATCAGGGCCGTGGCCACCGACACCATCTGGCGCGGGGAAACGTCCATGTACTCGACCTCGTCCGGCTCGACGAGCACGGGCTCACCGGAACCGCCGCGGGCACGGACGAGGACCAGGTCCTCTTCGAAGTGCTGGTCGGCGCGCAGCGGAGCGTTTGCCTGGGCAATGGTGCGCTCTACTTCGTCATCGGCGGTCAGGTAATCGACCTTGTCGGTGACGACGCCGTTTTCGACCTTGCGGTACGGGGTCTCGATGAAGCCGAAGGCGTTGATGCGTCCGTAGGAAGCCAGCGAACCGATCAGGCCGATGTTCGGGCCTTCAGGGGTTTCAATGGGGCACATGCGGCCGTAGTGGGACGGGTGAACGTCTCGGACTTCCATGCCTGCACGGTCACGGGACAGACCGCCCGGGCCCAGTGCGGACAGACGGCGCTTGTGCGTCAGGCCGGCCAGCGGGTTGTTCTGGTCCATGAACTGCGAGAGCTGGGAGGTTCCGAAGAACTCCTTGATGGCAGCCACAACGGGACGGATGTTGATCAGGGTCTGCGGCGTGATGGCCTCGACGTCCTGGGTGGTCATCCGTTCGCGGACCACACGCTCCATGCGGGACAGGCCCGTACGGATCTGGTTTTCAATCAGTTCACCGACGGCGCGGATGCGGCGGTTGCCGAAGTGGTCGATGTCGTCGACCTCCACGCGGATTTCGACGTCGTTGCCGTCGCGCTTGCCCGGAACGGTCTTCTCGCCGGCGTGCAGTGCCACCAGGAACTTGATCATGGCGACAATGTCGTCATTGTTCAGCACCGAAGCATCGGAATCCGTCAGCGGCTTGTCGATGCCCAGCTTGCGGTTGATCTTGTAACGGCCAACCTTGGCGAGATCGTAGCGCTTCGGGTTGAAGTACAGGTTCTCCAGCAGCGTCTTGGCAGCTTCGACCGTGGGCGGCTCGCCCGGTCGCAGCTTGCGGTAGATGTCCAGCAGGGCATCTTCCTGCGTTTCCGTGGGGTCCTTTTCCAGGGTGGCACGGATGGAGTCGTACTCGCCGAAGGTCTCAAGGATCTGGCCTTCGGTCCAGCCCAGGGCCTTCAGAAGTACGGTGACCGACTGCTTGCGCTTGCGGTCGAGGCGGACGCCGACCTGGTCGCGCTTGTCGATTTCCAGTTCGAACCAGGCACCGCGGGAAGGAATGATCTTCGCGGTGTAGATGTCCTTGTCGCTGGTCTTGTCCGCGGTGCGCTCGAAGTAGGCGCCCGGGGAGCGGACCAGCTGGGAGACAACGACACGCTCGGTGCCGTTGATGACGAACGTTCCCTTGTCTGTCATCAGGGGGAAGTCGCCCATGAACACGGTCTGCTGCTTGATTTCGCCCGTGTTGTTGTTCATGAACTCGGCCTTGACGTACAGCGGAGCCGAGTACGTTGCGTCCCGGTCCTTGCACTCAGCCATGGTGTACTTCGGGTCGGCAAACTCCGGCTCCGAGAAGCTCAGGGACATGGTGCCCTGGAAGTCTTCGATCGGGGAGATTTCCTCGAAGATGTCGGCCAGGCCGGACGTGGTTGCAATACCCTGCTCGCCGGTTTCGCGCGCCTTTTCGACGCGTGCCTTCCAGCGCTCGTTGCCGACGAGCCAGTCAAAGCTGTCCGTCTGCAGGGCAAGAAGATTGGGAACGTCAAGCGGTTCGTGAATCTTTGCGAATGAAATCCGGGAAGCTGCGTTCTCCGGATTAGTAGCGGTTTCGTTATTAGAGGTGCTCGAGGCGACCAAGAGGGATCCTTCCACAGACCTTCAGGCGTGTTTCGCGCTTCCTCCCCTGCACTGCACGGACCGAGTCCGTGCGCGTCCCGACGTCCGGCAGGAGGCGCACCCGTGTACTACGGATACTGCCCGGCACGGAACATAGCCCACCGCTATATGAAGGCTGAAGGTTAACAGGAGGAAGCAAATATCCACTATAGGGCATTATGGGCGCACAAGTCTACCCGATTTATAACCCTGCGTCGCTCAACCTCTCAGAATCCCACAAGGATCCGGCTTACGAGGGAGCCAGCAGGCAACTTGTCGCGTCTTCATGTCACGGTCGAAGCCCCTTCCGGAGCGCCGTCCGGGGCCCCTTGCGGAGCATCGGATACAGATACCTTACCGCAAGATCGGCCGAATGTGGGTGCAGCGGGTGTCCGGGGCCGCGCAGGCGTGTGACTCCGATCTCCCCGGCGGGTGTCCGGTGGCGTAGCCTTGTCCCAGCGTTGGATCCATCCCTCCATGTCTTCAATGACGAACACAGCGACGAAAGTGAACTATCCGCTATGACCAATTCCGCAGCCTCCGCGGCAGCAGCACCCACCGAAGTGGTAATCGTCGGGGGTGCACGCACCCCCCAGGGCAGGCTCAACGGGCAGCTGGCACCCTTCACCGCCGTCGATCTGGGAGCGTTCGCCATCAAGGGCGCCCTGGACAAGTCCGGGGTTCCCGCCGCCGATGTCAGCGCTGTCATCATGGGCCACGTTGTCCAGGCCGGATGCGGGCAGAACCCGGCCCGCCAGTCCTCCATCAAGGCCGGTATCGGCTGGGATGTCCCAACGGTGACCATCAACAAGGTCTGCCTGTCCGGCCTGGCCGCTGTCATTGACGCAGCCCGCCTGATCCGCGGCGGCGAGGCAACGGTGGTGGTGGCCGGCGGCCAGGAGTCCATGACCCGCGGGCCGCATTTGCTGCCGGGATCGCGCCAGGGCTGGAACTACGGGAACATTTCCGCGGTGGATTCGGTGGCGCATGACGGCCTCACTGACGCCTTCGACAAAGATTCGATGGGCATTTCCACCGAGCGCGGCAACACCAAGCTGGCCATCAAGCGGCTGGAACAGGATGAAGTGGCTGCCGCCTCCCACCAGCGGGCGGCAGCAGCCATGGCTGCCGGTATCTTCGACGCCGAGATCGTTCCGGTGACCGTGCCGCAGCGCAAGGGCGAGCCGCTGGTACTTACGAGCGACGAAGGCGTGCGGCCCGCCACCACCACCGACACACTCGCCGGGCTGCGGCCGGCCTTTGATCCTGAAGGCACCATTACCGCCGGCAACTCCTCCCCGCTGTCCGACGGCGCCGCGGCCCTGGTCCTCACCACCCGCGCCTATGCCGCCGAACACGGGCTCGAGGTCCTCGCTTCCGTCGGCATGCCGGGCCAGGTGGCCGGACCGGACAATACCCTGCACTCCCAGCCCTCCAACGCCCTGTTCGCGGCCTTGGGCCGCGCCGGCTGGAATGTCGCGGATCTGGACTTCATCGAGATCAACGAGGCCTTTGGTGCCGTTGCCGTCCAGTCCCTGAACGAGCTGGGCATGGACCTGGAGCAGTGCAACCTGCACGGCGGTGCCATTGCCCTGGGCCACCCGATCGGCGCCTCAGGGGCCCGGCTGGCGCTGACCGCGGCGCACGAGCTCCTTCGGCGGGGTTCCGGCCGTGCCGGGGTCGCCCTTTGCGGCGGCGGCGGACAGGGTGAGGCGCTGCTGCTCTTCCGCGAAGAGTCCTAGACCGCCCGCAGGGGCCGGGACCGGCGTCGTTCCACTGACGACGGCGGTCCCGGCCCCTCCCTGTTCCTGCTTCCTGTTCCCGCCTCCCCCTTCCACGGCGCCACTCAAACTGCCCGGGAACACAAAAAGACCCCGCCCAAAGGACGGGGTCTTTCCGTTTTTTACGGCCGGAGCCGCAAAAGGAAAACTACTTGACGGTGACGGTGGCGCCGGCAGCTTCGAGAGCTTCCTTGGCCTTGTCAGCGGCTTCCTTGTTGGCGCCTTCGAGGACGGCCTTCGGAGCGCTGTCAACCAGGTCCTTGGCTTCCTTCAGACCCAGGGAAGTCAGGGCACGGACTTCCTTGATCACTGCGATCTTCTTGTCACCGGCAGATTCGAGGATGACGTCGAATTCGGTCTTCTCTTCAGCAGCGTCAGCAGCGCCGCCGGCGGCGGGGCCTGCAACTGCAACAGCAGCAGCGGTGACGTCGAAGGTCTCTTCGAAGAGCTTCACGAAGTCGGAGAGCTCGATGATGGACAGTTCCTTGAAAGCTTCAATGAGCTCTTCGTTGGTGAGCTTCGCCATGGTGTGGCGTCCTTCCTATAGTTGGTGCACGCAGGCACCGGAGATTGGATGAGAAGAGGTTTTACTCTTCGGTGGCTGCTTCTGCGGCCGGAGCTTCTTCTGCGGCGGCCGGAGCCTCTTCCGCAGCGGGGGCAGCGGGGGCGCCGCTTTCCTCTTCGAGCTTCATGCGCAGTGCATCAGCCGTGCGGGCCAGCATGGACATCGGTGCCTTGAGGACACCGGCGACGCGTGCAAGCTGGAACTCACGGGACTCAAGAGCAGCCAGGGCTGCAACACCGGATGCATCCAGGGCGTTGCCCTCGAAGACACCGGTCTTGATGACGAGCTGCGGGTTGGTCTTGGCAAAATCCGTCAGGCTCTTTGCAGCTGCAACTGCGTCACCCTTGATGAAGGCAATTGCAGTAGGTCCGGCAAGCTGGCCATCGAACGCGTCGATGCCGGCTTCCTTGGCTGCAATGCCAGTCAGGGTGTTCTTGACGACCGAGTACTTGGTGTCCTGGCCGAGCGAACGACGCAGCTCCTTGAGCTGTGCAACGGTGAGCCCGCGGTATTCGGTTAGGACAGCAGCGGTCGACTCCTTGAAATCAGTGGTGATTTCCTCGACTGCTGACACCTTTGTTGGCGTTGCCATAACCCTCCTTCCGGGGAAATAGTGCCGGTGGATCGGGTCCCGAACATAAAAAACGCCCCGGGCAGATGCACGGGGCTTCACTCAACGGACACACGAAGTTCCGGAGTTCAGTTCGTTCACCTGCGCAGGCCGCCCTTTAGGCAAGGGACTTTCGGATGTTTCTCCAACCGGATTCCACACGTGGAGGGCTGAAGGTTCAGCCTTACGGTGGGATTGAATGCACATCGACCGACGGTCTTTGGTAGTTCAAGGGTACGGGAGATTCCGGCAGGGAACAAATTCCGCCGGGATCAGGCGGGGATCAGCGTCTTCTGCCACTCCCCCGCATAGCCGACGGCACGGAATCCCAGCTGCCCGTTGATGGAGAGCATGAACCGGTTCTCCTCGGCGTTCCAGGTGTAGACGCGTTCCGCCTCGGGAACGGCTTCCTGCAGGCGCGCCAGATTCACCGCTTTCAGGAGCATGCCCAGCCGGTGGCCCCGATGGTTCGCCAGGACCAGGGTGTCGTCCTGGTAGGCCACGGAGAGGTTGTTGGCGAAGACCTCCAGAACGGTATGCCCGGCCAACTCCCCGGAGGGGATGTGCCGTACCGCGCTGACCAGGGACTCGTAACCCATATCCACCGCCCGGGCTTCCTCCTCCCGCACCCGTGCCTCATCCCAGGCCTCTTCGGCCAGGTCGAGGCCACCCTGCGGTGCATCGGTGCTCATCTTCTGCCGCAGCAGCGCATAATCCCCCACCAGGTCCGAAGGGCATGCACCCCGCCAGAACACCAGTTCATATCCGGCTTCCGCTGCCGCCGCGGCCTGCTCCTGCACCGGTGTCCCGCCGTCGTAATCCGCGAGGTCCAGGCGGCTGACCCGGTCCACCAGTTCCGGCCGGAAGCCCACCTTGCCGGCAAAGGCGGCCGCGGCGTCGTCCGGGATGAACCCGCCGGTGCCCGTACCGGCCGGGCGATTACCGGCGGTGCCCGCATCCACTGCATGCTCGGTCTCCGCCACCAGCATGCGCCGGCCCGAGGCGGCGGCCAGCTGCTCGGCAGCCAGATACAGCCGTGTACCGATTCCCTGCCGCCGGGCGCCCGGGGCAACCACCACGTTGACGGTTCCGGTGTGAAGGTTGTCGGTAAGGGGCAGATTCAGCTGGGCCACGCCCAGGATCCCGCCCGTTCCGCCGGCCCGGGCGGTCAGGAGCGTACGCCGCCGGGTGGTCGTGCTGCTCCGGCCCGTGAGCTGGGACTGCGGCGTTCCGTAGAAATCATCGTTGCCCCAAATCTCGCGTTGCTGGACATTCATCAGCTCCGCAACCGCCAGAAAGTCCGCGCCGCCGGGCCCGTCCAAGCTGGCAGGGAGCTCAAACGGGGCAATGGAGATCTGTGTCATGGGACACATCCTGCCGGAGAACAGTGCCGGCGACAAAACACCACCCTTGCCGGACAGCAGAAAGGCGGCCGCAGCAAAAAGCTGCGGCCGCCTTCACCGGAAGGAAAGCCTTCCGAAGTTACGCGAAGACTATGCGTCTGCGAGAACCTTGGTGACGTTGGGGTCAACGGCGATGCTCGGGCCGAACGTGGTGGTCACGGTGGCCTTCTGGATGTAGCGGCCCTTGGCTGCCGACGGCTTCAGGCGAAGAACCTCTTCCAGGGCGGCTGCGTAGTTCTCAGCCAGCTTCTGGGAGTCGAAGGACACCTTGCCAATGATGAAGTGCAGGTTGGAGTGCTTGTCGACGCGGAAGTCGATCTTGCCACCCTTGATGTCCGAAACAGCCTTGGCGACGTTCGGGGTAACCGTGCCGGTCTTCGGGTTCGGCATGAGGTTACGCGGGCCGAGCACGCGGCCCAGGCGGCCGACCTTGCCCATCATGTCCGGGGTAGCCACTGCGGCGTCGAAGTCGGTCCAGCCAGCGGCGACCTTTTCGATCATGTCGTCGGAGCCAACGAAGTCGGCGCCGGCAGCGATTGCTGCTTCAGCCTTCTCGCCGGTTGCGAAAACGAGGACGCGGGCCGTCTTGCCGGTGCCGTTGGGCAGGTTGACCGTGCCGCGGACCATCTGGTCAGCCTTGCGGGGGTCAACGCCCAGGCGGAAAGCCACCTCAACGGTTGCGTCGAACTTGGAAGGGTTGGTGTCCTTCGCCAGCTCTACAGCCTCGACCGGTGCGTACAGCTTGTCCGCATCGATCTTGGCTGCAGCTGCTTCATATGCTTTGCTGCGCTTTGCCATCTGCTTTTTCTCCTTGTGCAGTTGTGGTCTGTCGGACCGCGCCCGGCCCTGCCACGCGCCGTTTCCCCTCTGGGGTTCCGGCATTTATGTGAAATTGAGGTGCAGGGGGCTTTAGCCCTCTACAGTGATGCCCATCGAACGGGCGGTGCCGGCGATGATCTTGGCAGCAGCCTGAACATCGTTGGCGTTGAGGTCTTCCATCTTCATGGTGGCGATCTCTTCGACCTGTGCCTGGGTCAGGTTGGCAACCTTGGCGGTGTGCGGGGTTGCGGAACCCTTGGCAACACCGGCAGCCTTCTTGATCAGCTGTGCGGCCGGAGGAGTCTTCGTGATGAAGGTGAAGGAACGGTCTTCGTAAACGGTGATTTCAACCGGAATAACGTTGCCGCGCTGGGATTCCGTTGCAGCGTTGTACGCCTTGCAGAATTCCATGATGTTGACACCGTGCTGGCCAAGTGCCGGACCAATCGGAGGAGCCGGGTTGGCGGCACCTGCGTTGATCTGCAGCTTGATGAGGCCGGTGACCTTTTTCTTGGGGGCCATGAAAGGGTCCTTCTCTAAATTATGTTCCCGAAGAACAGGAGCGTCCATCCGGGTTGGTGGCCGCCATGGCTTGGTGGCCGGACGCTGCCTGCAGGTTAAAGCGGACCTGCGGACAGCGAAGTCTAAAAGCTACTGGAGCTTGGTGACCTGGCCGAAGCCCAGGGTCACCGGAGTCTCGCGCTCGAAGATGGTCACAAGGACCACCAGCTGCTGGGACTCGGGCTTGATCTCGGAGATCGTGGCCTGCAGGGTCTCGAAGGGGCCTTCGTTGACCGTGACGGGCTCGCCGATTTCGAAATCCACCGCGATGTTCGAGGACTGCTGCGCTGCAGGCTTACCGGCCTCGGCCTTGGGCGAGACGACGGTGTGCTCGAGCATCGAGAACACCTCGTTCAGGCTCAGCGGAGTCGGGTTGTGGGCGTTGCCCACGAAGCCGGTGACGCCGGGGGTGTGCCGGACGACGCCCCACGATTCGTCGGTCAGGTTCATCCGGACCAGAACGTAGCCGGGGATGCGCACCCGGTTGACGATCTTCCGGGTGGTGTTCTTGATCTCGACGACTTCTTCCATCGGGACCTGGATCTCGAAGATGTCCTCTTCCATATCCAGCGTCTGGATACGGGTCTCCAGGTTGGACTTCACCCGGTTTTCGTAGCCGGCGTAGGAGTGGATGACGTACCAGTCACCCTCCTGGCGGCGGAGCTTGGCCTTGAAGGCAACTACCGGGTCTTCCTCGGGCTCCTCTTCGGCCTCGGGGGCGGTACCGGAAACGTCGGAATCAGCGTCGGCAGCCTCAACGGCGGCGTCTGCTTCGTCTGCCGATGCATCAACTGCAGCGGGCGCCTCGTCGACGTCGGCTGCGGTCATTTCATCCTCGGTATCCAGATCAGCGGCATTCTCATTGACCTGTGATTCGAGTTCTTGCTCGGACACGTAGATTCCTGCTTTCTTCTTCAGAGCACTATCGGTTGTGGCACTAGCTCATGGTCTCCGGTCCCGTACCCGGGGGTCTGGACACCGGCCCCGGGCTAGCTTTCGCCGCCGCCCTCACCGAAGATCCACAGTGCGCCGGCGCCGAAGACGAAATCGAGGGTTATCACGATCAGCATCATTACGACCACGAAGGCGAGGACCACGAGCGTGTACCTGAGCAGTTCCTTGCGGGTGGGGGTAACCACCTTTTTCAGTTCGGCAATGACCTGGCGCAGGAAGAGCGCGATCGCCGCAAAGAAGCCGCGCTTCTTGGGCCCGCTGGAGGGGTGTCCCTTGGAGCTGCTGGCAGCTGTCTCGGTCACCTTCGCCTCACTCATCTGTGTCGGTTCACAGTCGCAGCAACACGCTGGGACTGCTGCTTCCATGAAAAGACTGCTGAGCTGCCGGATGACAGTTCCGCGCAGGGCAGACAGGACTCGAACCTGCAACCTGCGGTTTTGGAGACCGCTGCGCTACCAATTGCGCCACTACCCTATGGAGGAAATACACCCTACCGCCACTATTGTATCCGCACCTAACCGGAGAATTATTCCGGTCAATGGGCACAAGTCAGCGTGGTGACTTCAACACGAAGAACTAGTCTACGCAAAGTTTCCGTTTCCGTCGAACCGGGGCCCGCCACGGGGGTGTCATGCGGGTTGCCGGGGCGGGAATCCGGGACAAACGACACAGGACTGCGCGGGCAGCAGGGAACCGCATAAACTGGGAAACGCCGCCGTCGGCCGTGAATATGCGGGCGCGGGGCAACGTCAGCTGCCGCTCCACATCAGACGGGAATCCCATGTCTTCCACCGGCCGAATTTCACAGCGCATTGCATCCATTGCAGAGTCCGCGACCCTCGCAGTAGATGCCAAGGCCAAGGCGCTCAAGGCAGCAGGCCGCCCCGTGATCGGTTTCGGCGCGGGGGAACCCGACTTCCCCACCCCGGATTACATTGTCGACGCCGCCGTGGAGGCGGCCCGCCAGCCGCGGTTCCACCGCTACTCCCCTGCCGGCGGGCTGCCGGAGCTGAAGCAGGCCATTGCCGAAAAAACCCTGCGGGACTCCGGCTACGCCGTGGACCCGGCCCAGGTCCTGGTCACCAACGGCGGCAAGCAGGCCGTGTACGAAGCCTTTGCCACCCTGCTGAACCCCGGCGACGAGGTGCTGGTACCCACGCCGTACTGGACCACGTACCCGGAGGCCATCCGGCTGGCAGGCGGTGTGCCGGTGGAGGTCTTCGCCGGCCCCGAGCAGGGGTACCTGGTCACCGCGGAGCAGCTCGAAGCATCCCGGACCGACTCCACCAAGATCCTGCTGTTTGTCTCCCCGTCCAACCCCACGGGGGCCGTCTACCAGCCCGAGCAGGTGGCCGAGATCGGGCGCTGGGCCGCGGCAAACGGCCTGTGGGTCATCACTGACGAAATCTACGAACACCTCACCTACGACGGCGTGCCCTTCACCTCCATCGCCACGGCCGCCCCGGAACTGGGAGACAAGGTAGTGGTGCTCAACGGCGTGGCCAAGACCTACGCCATGACGGGCTGGCGGGTGGGCTGGATGATCGCAGCACCCGACGTCATCAAGGCTGCGACCAACCTGCAGTCCCACCTCTCCTCGAACGTCTCCAATGTGTCGCAGATGGCTGCCCTGGCCGCCGTGTCGGGGCCGCTGACGGCCGTGGATGAAATGAAGCAGGCCTTCGACCGCCGCCGCCGGGCCATGGTGGACGCCCTGAACTCCATCGACGGCGTCGAGTGCCCCATGCCGGAAGGTGCGTTCTACGCCTATGCGGATGTCCGCGGCCTGCTCGGCCGTGAGTTCCCGGGCAAGGAAGGCCCGGTCCGTCCGCAGACCTCCGCTCAGCTGGCAGCCCTGATCCTGGACACCGTTGAAGTGGCAGTGGTCCCGGGGGAAGCCTTCGGTCCGTCCGGCTATCTGCGGCTGTCCTACGCCCTGGGCGATGAGGACCTGGCCACGGGCATGCAGCGCCTGAAGGACTTCCTCGGCCAGGCTGTCCGCTAAGCGGCTGCACCCCCGCTCCGGGCCTGTCCGGCCGCCCCACGGCGGCCGGGCGGGCCGGTGCTCAGAGCAGGCGGCGGTCCGCGGCCCAGCGCGTGAGCTCGTGCCGGGAGGAAAGCTGCAGTTTGCGCAGGACCGAGGACACGTGGGTTTCCACCGTCTTGACCGAGATGAAGAGTTCCTTGGCCACTTCCTTGTAGCTGTAGCCGCGGGCGATCAGCCGCATGACTTCCAGCTCACGGGCTGAGAGCCGGTCCAGTTCATCGTCCACCGACGCCACGCTGGCCGTTCCGAAGGCATCAAGCACAAACCCGGCGAGCCGGGGCGAAAAGACCGCGTCGCCGCCGGCCACCCGCACCACGGCGTCGGAAATCTCCGCGCCGGAGATGGTTTTCGTGACATATCCCCGGGCGCCGGCCCGAATCACCGTCACCACGTCCTCCGCAGCGTCGGAAACGCTCAGGGCCAGGAACCTCGTTTTCCCCAACAGTGCCGCGCAGCCGGCCAGCACCTCGGCACCGCCTCCGCCGCTGCCGCCGGGCAGGTGAACGTCCAGCAGGACGACGGCGGGCTGCTCGCGGGTAATCGCCTCGATGGCGGATTCCACACTGTCCGCCTCGGCCACCACGTGGAGCCGGGCATCGAGATCGGCCCGCAGTCCCGAACGGAATATCGCATGGTCGTCCACAACGACGACACTGATCGGCTGGTGGAAATGCTCTGTCATGTGTGGCTTGCTCCGTCACTGGATGCGTGGATGGTCGAAGGGGCTGCCCCGTCGGACGGGGCGGTGCGGGATGCGGAGGAACCGTTGGCGGCCGGGGCGGTTTTCGCTGCAGCCGGTCCCGGGGCCGCCTGTCCCGCGGCAGTCGAGCCCGCCGCGGTCCGTCCACCCGCAGTTCGGGCGGACGGGCCGGTGCCGGCCGGTGCCTGGTTCTCGGCGCCGCCGGGCTGCGGAAGCACCAGCCGGACTTCGGTTCCATGGGCGGTACTGCGGATTCCGGCGCTGCCCCCTGCGCGTTCCATCCTGCCGATGATGGACCCCCGGACACCTATCCGGTCCTCGGGGACAGCGGACAGATCGAATCCCGGGCCGCGGTCGCGGACAAAGACCTCGAGCTGTTCCGGCCGGCACTCAAGATACACGGAAACGGTGCCCCCGGCATGCTGCGCGGCGTTGAGCATGGCTGCCCGCGCGGCAGAGGCCAGCGCCTCGCTGCGCTCGTCCAGTTCCGCGTCGGAGACCGCTACCAGCTCAATGGGATGCCCGTACGCGTCCTCGATTTCAGCGGCGATCCGGCGCAGGCACTCCACCAGGTGGTCTTCCGCCCGTGCCCTGTCGGTGTACAGCCACTGGCGCAGTTCCCGCTCCTGCGCCCGCGCAAGGCGGATGACGTCCTGTTCGGACCCGGCACGCTTTTGGATCAGGGCCAGGGTCTGCAGCACCGAGTCGTGAAGGTGGGCAGCTATTTCCGCCCGCTCCGTCTGCCGGATGCGTCCGGCACGCTCCGCTTCCAGGTCCCGCCAGTGCTTCACTGCCCAGGGCGTAAACACCAGGGCCACTCCGGCCAGGACCGCGGCGGAAGCAAGCAATCCGGCCACCAGCACATCCCAGCTCACGGAACCGGAGACCACCACAAGTACGCCGGAGACCACCAGCAACAGCCCGGCGGACAGCCGGATAATGCCGGAGACACGGTCCGCCCCGGCGCTGTTCACCAGCCCGGCCCGCCGGCTCTCATCCAGCTGTGTCCAGGCCAGTACGGCACCGCCGGCGATGGCGGCCACGGGAACAAACAGCCCCCAGTTCAGGTTTGCCCCAAGGCGCTGGGCAATGAACACGGCGGCAACCAGCAGGAGGACAATTCCGGCGGCCACCTCGCGCTGGCCCGCCTTGCCCAGTCCGCGGAAGGCGCTGGACGCCGGGGCGGCTGCCTCCCGGACCTGCCGTTCATAGTTGTCGGCAATGCTGAGCGGGCCGGCCTGGACCTGTTCCTTCTTTTCGTGCTCTTCCTGGGTGGGAACCATAATCCACAGCCAGCCGTAGAGCAGGAGTCCGGTCCCGCCGGCAAGGATCATGGCACCCATCACGGCACGCGTCAGTTTGACCGGCCAGCCCAGGTGAGCGGCCAATCCGCTGCACACACCGGCGACAATCCGGTCCCGGGGACGCACCAACGGTTCTCTCATGATGCTATCCAAGCACGATTGGAGCGGTGTTCACCGGCTCCTGAGCTAAGATCCGGGTTCCCGGCCGGACTCTTCAGGGGCATCTCAGGGTGGTCCCTGATGCGGCGGGGCACCGAGGCCGGAAGACTGGATACATGAATCCTTCACCAGCATCAGAACCAGGGCGTCCCGACCCCGCCCCGCAGACGCATCCCGCGGCTGGAAGCTCCGCTTCCGGAACGCCGGCGTCCGGCGGGCCGCACAACGGATTCTTCGAGTGGATCCGTTCACTGGGCATCATCCGCGGCGGCGAGCGCTGGTTTGGCGGCGTGGCCTCCGGAATTGCCGCCCGCACCGGGTTGGACCCCGTACTGATCCGCGGGTTGTTTGTTGTCCTCGGTGTCTTCGGTGTCGGGTTCCTTATCTACGGCGTGGCCTGGGGGCTGCTGCCCGAGCCCGACGGCCGCATCCATGCCGAAGAGGCAATCCGCGGCAACTGGACCTCCGGCATGACAGGGGCCGTGGTCTTCGTGGTTCTTGGTACAGGCGGTCCCAGCGTCTCCTTCCTCGGCATGGACAGCTGGTTCGGTGCGACGGTGTGGACCCTGTTCTGGATTGCTGCCGGGGTGGGTGCCCTGTACTGGTTCTCCACCCCGAAGGGCAAGGCACAGTTCCAGCACCTCGTCTCCGGCGCTGCCGGCCGCGGCGGTTCCGGGTCAGGTGCCGGATCAGGAACCGACTCCGACGCCGGTTCCGGGTCCGCGGATACGCCCGGTGCGTCCACGGGCGGCAGTCCCGTATCACTGGCCAAGACCGGAATGCCTCCCGCCGGCACCAATGCGGGCACCGCCTCCCCGGCGTCCGCCGCGCCGTCCCCCGCACCGTCGTCTGAAGCATTCCCGCCGTCGGCGTCGGGAAACGGACCCGCAGCGTCGTCGGCGACGCCGGGAACCTCCGCTGCGGCGTCGTCCGCTTCTGACAAGCACAAGGACTGCTCCCCCAAGGTTCCCGGTGCGCCGGGCGCTTACCTGGCCGCCCTGTTCGGTGCGGCGCTGCTGGCGGGCGGGACGGTGCTCGCGCTGGACTATGTGAATGTCCTGGACCTGGTGGCCCCGCTGTCTGTGGCGCTGGCAGCCACGGCGGCAGTCCTTGGCACCGGTGTCGTGATCCTCGGCCTCATCGGACGGCACTCGGGCGGGGTTGGGTCCGCCGCTGCCGTTGCCCTCATCATTTCCTTCCTGGCCCAGCCCGGCATGACCCACTCCAACCTGGCGGTCGCAAGCAACGGCGACTGGTCCCCCACGGATGCACAGCAGGCATCCGGCGGCTATACCGCCATTGCGGGCAACGGCACGGTGGATCTGCGGGACACAAAGGTGTCAGGAGACTACGAGGTTCCCGTAAGCCTTGCGGCAGGGAACATCAGTGTCCTGGTGCCCGACGATTCGCCGGTCACCGTCCGGTTTTCCGCTGTCGCCGGGAACGTCGAGACAAACGACGGAACAAACAGCCGGAACTACAGCGGGCTGTGGCAGGCCTCCACCGAACGCACCCTTAACGGGAATGCCTCCGGCGAACGGATCACCATCGATATCCGCAGTGTCGCCGGCAACGTACTGATCACCACTGAAGAAAGCGATCTGTAGCCATGGAGCAGGACAGCGAAAGGGACTACCTCGGCCGGCAGTACGCCACGGGCAGTTCGGATGCGTCAGCGAACCAGTATCACTCCCCTGCGCTTAGCGACGACGGCGGTGCTGCCGGGTCCCCGCCGGCAACCCCTCCGGGCGCGGATACCCGGGATTCGGATCCCGCGCCGTCGGAGCCGGCGGACGAGACGGTTCCGGCAGCGGGGACCGCCCCCCGCCACCTGCAGGTCGGCACCGTGGTCTGGGGCCTGGTGCTGGTTACCCTTGCGGTACTGCTGCTGCTCGCCACCACCGCGAACCTGGCGGTGGATCCGGTGCTGGTCATCCTCGGGGTCGCCCTGGGCGCAGGCTTCGCCCTGTTGGCCGGCGGTTTCCTGGCTGCCATGGCCAAAAACCGCGGCCGCTAGCCTCTCTCTCCCCCCACCCCTCGACGCACACCGGACCGGGCCCGCCCGGTTCCGTTTCCCTATTCCGGCACTAGTTTCCCTATTCCGGCACTATCAGATAAGGCTTGATTCATGGAAAAGTTCTTCTCGGTCCTTCGTTCCTCCCCGATTAAACGGCGCAAAGGCTGGCTTGGGGGTGTCTGCGCGGGCATAGCAGGCACCTACGGCTGGGACGTCTCGCTCGTCCGGATTGCTGTTCTTCTCAGCTTCCTGCTGCCGTTTGTCGGCATCGGCACGTATGTGGTCGCCTGGCTGCTGCTGCCGAAACAGGACGGAAGCATCCTCCTGCATCGCCTGGTAAGCCCCTGAACTTAGCGCAGCTCACATGGCTGGCTAGAATCATAGACAGCACCCACCAGCCGCGACCAGATCCAGGGGTATTCACATGAAGATCGGTATTCTCACCAGCGGAGGCGACTGCCCCGGCCTGAATGCGGTGATCCGCGGAGCCGTGCTGAAAGGCATCAAGGAATACGAGGACATTGAGTTTGTCGGGTTCCGTGACGGCTGGCGCGGCGTGGTCGACGGCGACATCATGGACCTGCCCCGCTCCCGGGTCCGCGGCATCTCCAAGCAGGGCGGCACCATTCTGGGGACGTCCCGGACGAACCCCTTCGAAGGCCCCAACGGCGGCCCGGACAACATCAGGGCCACGCTGAAGCGCCTGGGTATCGACGCCGTCATAGCGATCGGCGGCGAGGGCACCCTCGCTGCGGCGCAGCGGCTCACCGATGCCGGGCTGCAGATTGTGGGCGTGCCAAAGACCGTGGACAACGATCTTGACGCCACTGACTACACCTTCGGGTTTGATACCGCGGTGGAGATTGCCACAGAGGCGTGCGACCGTCTGCGCACCACCGGCGAGTCCCACCACCGCTGCATGGTGGCCGAGGTGATGGGCCGGCACGTGGGCTGGATTGCACTGCATTCCGGTATGGCTGCGGGGGCCCACGCCATCCTGATTCCCGAGCGCCCGGTCAGCCTGGACCAGATTGCCCAGTGGGTCAGTGAGGCCCACGACCGCGGCCGTGCACCCCTGGTAGTGGTCGCGGAAGGCTTTGTCACCACGGACATGGAGTCTCCCCATTCCGAGCGCGGGCTGGACAGCTTCGGCCGGCCACGGCTGGGCGGTATCGGCGAACTCCTTGCTCCCGAGATTGAGGCGCGGACGGGTATTGAAACGCGTGCCACTGTGCTGGGCCATATCCAGCGCGGTGGTGTTCCCACTGCCTATGACCGGGTTCTTGCCACCCGGCTGGGCATGGCGGCCGTGGATTCCGTAGTGGACGGACTCTGGGGAACCATGGTGTCGCTGCACGGCACGGATATTGTCCATGTCGGTTTTGAGAAGGCACTGGACAATCTGAAGACGGTTCCCGAAAGCCGTTACGACGAAGCAGCCATTCTTTTCGGCTAGTTCCCAGGCCCCGTTCCGCACTGCTCCGGCCGTGCGGAACGGAGCGGGTAGTCCCCGCAAAGGGGCCGCCGGTGCACACTTTGGCGTTTGCCTTGGCCCACCTACCCGGGTGTAGGTTGAAAAAATGAACCTGGACCCGGGAACCATCGCGATCATCCAGTTGGCCTTCTCGCGGCATCTGGGTCTCGCCGACAACGCGTTGGCGGGAACGGATGCCGACGAGCGCATCTACAGTGTCCGCGAGCAGTCGGAGACCGTTTGCTTCCTCCGGCTTTTCGGCACGGAGGTTTTCAGCGGCCCGGAATGGGCGGCAGCCAAGGCGCGGACGAAATCCGCCGTCGAGCTGACCCGTCATTCCGGCCTGATGCAGATGTCGATGGAATTCGGCGGACGCGCGCTCGGGGCTGAACAGCTCTTTTTCGCCGACGCCTTCCCTACCCTGACCCCGCTCGAGGACCTCGCGGTGGCCAATGATCCGGGCCTGGCGGTTGCCTTGGAGCGGCTGTGCCCGCCCGACGACGTCGCGGAGGCCGGGCTGGCCGCCAAGGAAGACGTTTTCATCCTGGTGGATGATTCCGGGGCCGAGCCCTGCCCCGTCGCAGGGGCCGGCTACAGCATTGCGGACGGCATTCTGGCTGATATGTGCGTGCTGACCGCACCGGGCTACCGTTTGCGCGGTCTGGGCAGCTACATCAGTTCGGTGGCCCTTGAGGATGCCATGGCCGGCGGACTGATCCCGCAGTGGCGGGCCCCTTTGGACAATGTCGGTGCGGCACGGACCGCGGTGGGCTCCGGCTTCATCCCTGCAGGCGTCCGCACCTCGGTGTCCCTTTCCGCTTAACGCAGAAGCGCCCCTTCCGCCAAACCGGAAGGGGCGCTTCTCCGCCGGCGGGGCCGGTCAGCTCAGCAGGTCCAGCATTTCCTGCCGTTTGAAGAAACCGGCGGTGTCGCGTGCCGTGGGCGAACCGGCGTCGGGGTCCGCTCCGGCCTCGAGCAGGATGCGGAAGATCTCCGGGTAGCCCTTGAAGACTGCTCCGGCCAGCGGGGTCTGGCCGCGGTCATTGCGGGTGTTCACATCGGCGCCGCGTTCCACCAGCAGGGCGGTAAGTTCGGTATGTCCGTGATAGGACGCGAGCATGACCAGCGTGTCACCGGAGCCGTTGGTCAGGTTAACGGGCACGCCGGCGTCCAAATAACCGCGGATCCCTTCGGTATCTCCGGCCCGCGCGGCATCGAACACCAGCCCGGCGAGCTCAATGATGTCGTTGTCGATCTCTGGACGGGGTTCCGGGGTGCTCATCACTTCTCCTCTAAACAGGCAGGTACAGGTCTATCGTTTTGGAACTGCGGGGCGCGTGCCCGCGCTAGGGACGGGGCGCCTTCAGGAAGCCGGTGGCGCGTCCCACGACGGCTCCGGCGTCGGGAGCCACGATGGGTTCCTGCGCCGCGGCGTACAGTTCGCCGTCGTCGTTCACCACGAGCGTGGCAGCGGGATCAACGGAACGCTTGATCAGGGCCAGACCCACCGGGCCCATTTCATAGTGCCCGCCCACCGAGGTCAGGGTTCCCACCGTGCGCTCCCCCAGCAGCACGGGGCTCCCGGCCGCCGGCAGTGTGTGCTGGGAGCCGTCCAGCTGCAGGAAGACCAGCCTGCGCGGCGGGTGGCCAAGGTTGTGGACCCGGGCCACGGTCTCCTGGCCCTTGTAACAGCCCTTCGCCAGGTGCACCGCGGTGCGGATCAAATCCAGTTCGTGCGGAATGGTCTTCTCATCTGTTTCCGCGCCCAGCCGGGGCCGCCAGGCGGCGATGCGCAGCGCCTCAGCGGCCATCGATCCGGCCAGCGTCCGTCCGGAAGCCTCAATGGCTGCTTCGAAGTCGCCGCTCGGGATGAGGTATTCAAACCACGGGCGCTCAAGGCCCGGGTGCGTGTCCTCCGGGACGGCCGTGTAGGCGAATCCGCCGGGGGCAATATGCGGCCAGGGGTCGGTCCAGCGCAGGTACTGCTCCCATTCGGGAACCTCAGCGGTGGTGCCGGCCACCGCCCACTGGTCGGAGACATCGGCTACCTCGACCCGGAGCATGAATTTCATCCGCTGGAGCCACTCCGTCAGGCCGGGGGCTTCGGCGGCTTCCACCAACAGCCAGGCCGTGGTTCCGTCATCAATGATCCGGGCATCGTAGTCAATCCGGCCCTGCACAGTGAGCAGCAGAAGTTCCGAGCTGACGCCGGGCTGCAGGTTGCCTACCTGCTGGGAGGACAGGGTGTTCAGCCAGCTGAGGCGGTCTTCGCCGCTGACGGTCACTACTCCGCGGTAGGAAAGGTCAGTGACGGCCGTACCGCGGGCCAGGGCGCGCTGTTCACGCAGCGGATCGCCGTAGTGGGCCGCTGTTCCGGCGTCGAGTCCGCCGGCAGCAACGGCACCGTGGCGGGAGAGCAGGGGGCTGGAATACGTCATAAAAGGTGCAACGTCCTTTTCACGCCGGGGTATTCCGGGAACGGCCTACGCCGTCTTCTTCAGGATCGCCGAGGCATGGGCCTGCAGCGTCTCTCCGGAGGAAGCCACATCCCAGCGCCAGTAGAGATCACCGTTGACCAGCCCGTAGATCCGGGTGGCGGCGGTGTACTCCTTGGAGTTGACGCCGCGCATCACCAGATCGGTGGCCAGCTGGATCTGCGGGCCTTTGATCTGTCCGTAATAGAGTTCGGAGATCCCGCCGGGGTGCACGATGGTGGCGGTGATGTCGAAGCCGCCGGCATCGTTGCGCAGCTCCTCGACCTCGTCCGCGCTGCGCAGGGCGGGCACAATATCTGCGGGAACCAGCCCCGGCCCGCCGTCGGAGTCGTTCAGCGGCCGGTCCAGGGCCCAGAAGCCGGTCTCGACGGCGAGCGGGCGCAGCACTGTGCCCTGCTCATCGGTGAGCCAGCTTTCTGCCGTGTACTGCAGGTACGGCAGGCCGTTCTGCGTGAAGGTGACCTTCTGAGCGAAGTGCTCCGAATCGGCCTCGCCTTCACCCAGCCGTCCGGACCCTTCCCAGGTGCCGATCAGCCAGGACAGGGGAACCAGTTCGGGTGTCAGATCTGTGGGGATCTCCATGGGCATGGCGCAACCTGTCCTTCGGTATTGCGGGCGGGGGCCGGTACTACGCGGTTCTTAGGCGACAGGGAGTTACTTCTGGCCCTTGTACAGGCGGGAGACAACCAGTGCAGCGAAGGCAGCCATACCAAGACCGGTGACACCCAGCAGGGCGATGAAGAAGATTTCGAGAGCAAGCATGGCTACATCCTAACGCGCGGGAGGAACAGTTTCCTTCCTGCCATTCGATCACGGCAGGCGTCCCGGGGCAAAAACCGCGGCCGGGATATCCGGGCAGGTCAGGAAAGCAGGAGGCTGCCCAGGAAATAGACCACGGATCCCAGGACGAGCACCGGGGCCAGGCCGAGGGCCAGCTGCCCGGCCGTGTTGGTCTGCCCGCTGCGGGAGAGGATCAGGCGGCGGAAGGCCATCACCACTGCGGCGACCACCAGTCCGGAGAACGCCGCCCCCTGCCAGGCCACCCCGGAAACCAGCAGTGCCGTCAGCGCGGCAGTCAGCGCTCCGACCACCAGGCCCAGGGGTGCTGCCATGCGGTCCGGGACGGGAATAAGGGAGACGGCCACTGCGGCCAGTGCAGCGCCGCCGGTGACGGTGAGCAGAGCCGGATTGCCTGCGGTACCTGCCAGCCGGTCCGCTGCCACCCAGCCCGAGGCCATGGCCGTGACCAGGACACCGGACATAATGCCGACAATGGATTCGAGCCGGTGCGCCTGTCCGGTGCCGCGAAGCAGCTGGATCAGGAACACTGCCCCGACGCCCACTGCGACGGCTGCCGGCAGCCAGCTCAGCATGGCGGCGGCGGGGGCGAAGTATGCGCCGGCCACGGCTCCGGCACCGACCAGGGCCAGCACGCCGCCCTGGGTTTTACGCGCGGGTACGCCGATCAGATGCGGCCAGCAGATGCCGGTGAGGGCTGCAGCCAGCCCGCAGAAGACCGCGACCACCGGCACGGACAGGTAGGAAGCACCCACGATACCGATAGTGGCGAGCGCCGCCGGCACCGCTAAGCTCCATAGTTTCACCCTAGTTATCCTGCCTTATTACGGAGCACAGGTGAAAAGCGACAGGCCCGCGAAGGCCCGATGGGTATACTTTCGATCACTTCCTGCCACGCGGATCGGCGAAGATTGTGCCCAATGATGTGCGCCCAACATTCGGAGGACCTATGTCGCACATTTTGCTCCTGACCAACAGTTCCGGTTCGTCAGTGAACGTCCTGCCTGCCCTGGAGCTCCTGAACCACAAGGTGCACGTTGTTCCCGCCGAGCCTACGGCCCTGCTGGACACCGAGCCCTGCGATGTCATCCTGGTGGATGCCCGCCGGGACCTCGTGGGCGCCCGCTCACTGACCCAGCTGATCAAGGCCACCGGCCTCGGCACTCCACTGATCCTCATCCTGACCGAGGGCGGGATGGCCGCCGTCGCACCGAACTGGCTCTCCGACGACGTCATCCTGGACACCGCGGGCCCCGCCGAGCTGGAAGCCCGGCTCCGCCTCGCGTCGGCCCGCACCCGTTCTGAAACCGAGGAAGCCACTTCGGAAATCCATGCCTCCGGCGTGGTGATCGATGAAGCAAGCTACACCGCCCGGGTCAGCGGGACGGCCCTGAACCTGACCTATAAGGAGTTTGAACTCCTTAAGTACCTCGCCCAGCACCCCGGCCGCGTGTTTACCCGCGATCAGCTGCTCCACGAAGTGTGGGGCTACGACTACTACGGAGGCACCCGGACGGTGGATGTCCATGTCCGGAGGCTGCGGGCCAAGCTCGGCCCGGACCATGAAACCCTGATCGGCACGGTCCGCAACGTTGGGTACCGTTTCACCCGCACCCGTGCGGAAAGCGCCGCCTCCGCCAGCCAGGATGCCTGATTCGCCGGGCACGGGACCGCGCCGGGCACCGGCTCCCGCGCTAGGCTTTCGACATGAGTGAAGAACAGCAGACAGCCTGGCCGGTACTTGAAACCCGCGGCACCCCCGATCCCGGTGCGCTGGCGGACATCCTGGAGCTGGCGTCCGCAGCGCAGGACGCGGACGGAAATCCGCCGCTGTCCGAGCAGACGCTCGTTGACCTGCGTTCCGCCGATGCCGATCCCGGCTCGCTGACAGTATTCACCACCTACGCCGACGACGGCGGTTCCGATACCGGCAGCGGCCGCTGGCTGGCCGGCGTCGCCGTCCTGGTGTCCGAGGCACCCGGCAGCGCGGGCGTCCTGGAAATGGTGGTGCATCCGAACTACCGCAACCAGGGGGTGGGCACCGCACTGGCAACGGCCGTGCAGGGGGCGGCAGATGCCCGGCCCGCTGCCTGGTCGCACGGCAACCATGAAGCGGCCGTGGAACTTGCCGCCCGGTTCGCTTACCGGCCTGTGCGCGATCTGTGGAAAATGCGCCTGAGCCGCTCCGCCCTGCAGGAATCCCTGCCCGAGCCGATACTGCCGGAGGGCGTCACGCTGCGTACCTTTGTGCCCGGCCAGGACGAACAGGCATGGCTTGCCGTCAACGCCGCCGCCTTCGCGCACCATCCCGAGCAGGGCGGCATGAGCCTGTCGGACCTGCAGGCCCGTATGCAGGAAGACTGGTTCGATCCGGCAGGTTTCCTCCTGGCCGTCGACGAGAGCGGTGAAATCCTGGGTTTCCATTGGACGAAGGTCCACCCGGGCACGGCCGGGCACCCGGCCATCGGCGAGGTGTACGTGGTGGGGGTCAGCCCCCGGGCGCAGGGCATGGGGCTGGGCAAGGCCCTGACCGTCGCGGGAATTGAGCACCTGCACCGGGCCGGCCTTGACGCCGTCATGCTGTACGTGGACGCGGACAACGCGGCCGCTGTGGCCCTGTACCAGCGGCTCGGATTCGTGCGTTGGGACCAGGACGTGATGTACGCCCCCGCCTAGCGCGCCGGCAGCTTGTAATGTTGTTGAAGCAGGGCCCGGAAGGGCTGTCCGCCCCGTTGGCCCTGCCCCGCCGCCAGTACCTCAGGGAGACACTATGGATTTCGATACCGCCGCCGAGCCCCGTTCGACCTTCGGGTCTGCCGAGGCCATGTCGGCGCCGCGGGCAACCCAGGACCGCATCGACATCCCGGACTTTGGCCCAGCCCTGCTGCCCAGCGGGGATATCTCACCCGAGCGGTTCCTGGACCGGGAAATCAGCTGGCTGCATTTCAACGCCCGCGTCCTGGAACTGGCGGAGGATCCGGAACTGTACCTGCTGGAGCGGGTGAACTTCCTGTCCATCTTCGCCTCGAACCTGGACGAGTTCTTTATGGTCCGGGTCGCAGGCCTCAAGCGCCGCATCGCCACCGGACTGGCGGTCCCTTCAGCGGCGGGGATGAGCCCCATCGAACAGCTGGAGGAGATCGTGGCGGCCGGGTACCGGCTGCAGCAGCGGCACGCGGATGTTTTCGCCAAGCAGATCCGGCCTGCGCTGGCCGAGGAGCAGATCTACCTGGTCAGCTGGGACGAACTCGATGATGCCGCCAAGGCGAACCTGCACAAACAGTTCGCCGCCAAGGTCTTCCCCATCCTGACACCCCTGGCTGTGGATCCGGCGCACCCCTTCCCCTACATTTCCGGCCTGTCACTGAACCTGGCAGTAGTAGTCCGCAATCCGGTCAGCGGCAAGGAGTTCTTTGCCCGGGTCAAGGTTCCGGATCAGCTGCCGCGGCTCATCTCGGTGGACGGCCCCCGCGCCGGCAACGTGGCAGGGCGGACCGCCCGTTTCATTACGCTTGAAGACATCATTGCCCAGCACCTGGACCAGCTGTTCCCCGGCATGGACGTCATTGAGCACTACACCTTCCGCGTCACCCGCAACGAAGACCTCGAGGTGGAAGAGGACGACGCCGAGAACCTCCTGCAGGCACTGGAGAAGGAACTCCTGCGCCGCCGGTTCGGGCCGCCCGTGCGTCTTGAAGTCACGCCGGACATCAACCCGAACATCCGCGAACTGCTTGAGCGCGAGCTGGGCGTGGAATCGGACGAGGTGTACGTCCTGCCGGCTCCCCTGGACCTGCGCGGCCTCTCCAACATCAGCCGGATTGACCGGACGGACCTGCACTACCCCAAGCAGGTGCCGCATACCAACCGCCATCTGAAGGAGTCCGAGACCTCCAAACCGGCGAATGTCTTTGCCGCCATGCGCCGCCGCGACATCCTGCTGCACCACCCGTACGATTCCTTCTCCACCTCCGTCCAGGCCTTCCTGGAGCAGGCTGCGGCAGATCCGCGCGTGCAGGCCATCAAACAGACCCTGTACCGCACGTCCGGCGACTCCCCCATTGTCGACGCCCTGATCGATGCCGCCGAGGCAGGCAAACAGGTGCTGGCACTGGTGGAAATCAAGGCCCGCTTCGACGAGCAGGCGAATATCTCCTGGGCGCGCAAGCTGGAGCAGGCGGGCGTGCACGTGGTGTACGGCATCGTGGGCCTCAAAACACACTGCAAACTCTCCCTGGTGGTGCGGCAGGAAGTGGACGGCCTGCGCCGCTACTGCCACATCGGCACCGGCAACTACCACCCCCGCACGGCCCGCTACTACGAGGACCTGGGCCTGCTCACCGCCAACGAGCAGGTCGGTGAGGACCTCACCAAACTGTTCAACCAGCTTTCCGGATACGCACCGAAGTCCACCTTCAAGCGACTGCTCGTTGCTCCGCGTTCGGTGCGCTCCGGCCTGATTGACCGGATTGAGCGGGAAATCGCGAACAAGAAGGCCGGCCTCAACGCCCGGGTGATCATCAAGGTCAACTCGATGGTGGACGAAGCGATCATTGACTCGCTGTACCGGGCCTCGCAGGCCGGAGTGCAGGTGGACGTGATTGTGCGCGGCATCTGCTCCGTGCGGCCCGGCGTGCCCGGACTGAGCGAAAACATCACGGTGCGCTCGATCCTGGGCCGCTTCCTTGAACACTCCCGGGTGTTTGCCTTCGCCAACGGCGGCGACCCGGTGGTGTTCATCGGCTCCGCGGACATGATGCACCGCAACCTGGACCGCCGGGTTGAAGCACTGGTTCAGCTGGCGTCCAAGGAGGACGTCGCCGACCTCGTGGCCCTGATGGACCGGTACATGGATCCCGGCACCGCCAGCTGGCATCTGGACCCGGAGGGGATCTGGACCCGCCACCACAAGGACGCGGAAGGCAACCCGCTGCAGGATGTGCAGTCCTGGCTGCTCGCGTCGCGTTCCCGCCAGCGCTCGGTGGCCCGCCGCTGATGGAAGCAACCGAGCCCCGGACCGCAGCAGCCGCGAAGGAGGACGTCCCCGTCAAGGTGGTGGCGGCGGGCGCCCTGTGCTGGCGCGTGCGGGAGGGAAAACTGCAGGTCCTGATGATCCACCGTCCCCGGTATGACGACTGGTCCTGGCCCAAGGGCAAGCTCGACGCCGGTGAAACAACCCCGGAGTGCGCCGTGCGCGAAGTCCGTGAAGAGGTCGGCATCAGCATCACCCTGGGCATCCCGTTGCCGGCGACCGTGTATCCGGTGGCCTCCGGCATGAAGATCGTCCATTACTGGGCTTCGCGGGTGAACTCCGATAAGCCCACACCGGACGGCAGGGAGGTGGACGGAGTCCGCTGGTGCAGCCCGGAGGAGGCCATGGAGGCACTGACCAACCCCACGGACCGGCTTCCGCTGCAGGAACTGGTGCTGGCCTATGACGAACAGCGCCTGCACAGCTGGCCGCTGATCATCGTCCGGCATGCCAAGGCCAAACCGCGCTCCTCCTGGACCCGGGCGGAGGGGGAACGTCCGTTGGTGGCCAGCGGGCTGCGGCAGGCCCTGGCCGTCTCACGCCTGCTGGTGGCCTGGCGGCCCAAACGCGTGGTGTCCAGCCCGTGGCTTCGCTGTGTGCAGACCGTGCGTCCCTATGTAAAAGCCGAGGGGACCAAGTTCAAGACCGTCGACGCACTGACGGAACATAACGCACGCCGCAAGCCGGGCAAGGCCCGCAGTTCCATCGAAGCGCTGTTCGACAAGGCCAAGCCGGTGGCGGTGTGCACCCACCGTCCCGTGCTGCCCCTGGTCTTCGACACCCTGGCCAAGCACATGCCCGCGGATATGGCGGCCGGACTGCCTGATAAGGATCCCTACCTTGCCCCCGGCGAGGCCGTGATCTGCCAGGTCAGCCAGGCCGACGAAGGCCGGATCCTCTCGCTGGAGAAATACCGGGCCTTCGACGACTAAGCCTCCGGGACCATGAGGCCCGCGCACGGACAGCTGCTTTGCTAGGCTGTCACCTCATTAAGGGGGATGTCTTATGACCGGCACAACAGTCTCATGACCGGCACTACGGAGGACAGCAGGACTGCGTCCACGCTCCGAACAGGTCCCGCCTACGCGTGGTATCTGGCTGCGGGCGCGGTGACGGCTGCCGTCGCCGTCGCGGGTGCCGGTCTCTACCCGGGACTGCCGCAGTCCCTGCCGGTGCACTGGAACGGTGCCGGGCAGGCGGACAGCTTCGCTGACAAGTCCTTCCTGTCCGTTTTTGCGGTGCCGCTGATTGCCCTCGGGTTGATCCTGTTCCTGCTGGGCACCGCCGCACTCGCCCCGCGGCTGGCACAGTGGTCCGGGCAGGTTCGCGATGATGCGGCAGCCCATTCCGCCAACCTCCGGGCAACCCAGTTCTTTCTGGGCGGCAGCACGCTCGCACTCAGCCTGTTGCTCGCCTGGGTGGCGCTGCGGGGCTGGCTCCTTCCGCCGGACGGCTCCACGCTTGAATTCCTCCTTCCCACCCTGGCGTTTTTCCTGGCCATGGCGGGCCTGGGGTTCGCGGCACTGCGCCGGTACCACCGGGAGACGGCCGACGCGGCAGAACATGGCACTGACGGGACGGACGCCGGGGAACCGGCCGCCGGAACACCCGCTGACGGGGATCCCGTGTACAACCGCAGCAATTACCGCGCCGGCATCTACATCAACCGCGCTGATCCCCGGGTCCTGGTCCCGAAGCGGATAGGCGTGGGCGTGACGCTGAATGCCGGCCGCCCTGCCGGGCTGGTTTTCTACTCGGTGATCGGTGTGCTCTGCCTGGCGGGCCTGGTGGCGGGCATCGCATTGCCGCTGCTCGCGGACTGACCTGTTCTAGACTTACCGGGTGAGCATTCCTACCCCGTATGAAGACCTGCTGCGTGATGTCATGGCCAACGGCACGCAGAAGTCGGACCGCACCGGTACCGGCACGCGCAGCGTGTTCGGCCGCCAAATGCGCTTTGACCTCAGCGAATCCTTCCCGCTGATCACCACCAAGCGGGTGCACTTCAAATCAGTGGCCCTGGAGCTGCTCTGGTTCCTGCGGGGCGATTCGAACGTCCGCTGGCTTCAGGAGCGCGGCGTGAGCATCTGGGACGAATGGGCGGATGACGACGGCGAACTGGGACCGGTCTACGGTGTCCAGTGGCGCTCCTGGCCGACCCCCGACGGCGGGCATATCGACCAGATCGAGAAGCTGGTGGAGGGGATTCGGAAGAACCCGGATTCGCGCCGGCACATCGTCACGGCCTGGAACCCGGCCGAGGTGGAGAACATGGCCCTGCCCCCGTGCCACGCGATGTTCCAGTTCTACGTGGCCGACGGGCGGCTTTCCTGCCAGCTCTACCAGCGCTCCGCGGACACCTTCCTGGGTGTGCCCTTCAACATTGCCTCCTACGCCCTGCTGACCCTGATGGTCGCCCAGCAGACGGGCCTGGAACCGGGTGAATTCATTTGGAGCGGCGGAGATGTCCATATTTACGACAACCACGTCGACCAGGTTCGGGAACAGCTGAGCCGGGAACCCTTCCCCTACCCCAAGCTGCGTATCCGCCGCACCCCGGATAGCATCTTCGATTACGCCCTTGAGGACTTCGAGGTCCTGGATTACCGGCACCACCCCGGCATCAAAGCACCGATCGCCGTCTGAAAGGACGTTCATGACTGAGTTCCCCGGCACCGCAGCGCCCGAGACCCCGGCAGCCCCGGCCGGCCGCACGCTGTATTACCCCGTGGGCGGCGGCGCCGGCACCGCAGGCGCAGGCGCAGACCTGCACCAGGTGCTTCGGGCCCGCGGCGGCGCTCCGGACGACGGGCCCGTCATCGGCCTGGTCTGGGCACAGACGGCCGACGGCGTCATCGGGCGGGACGGCGGGATGCCCTGGCACCTGCCCGAAGACCTGGCGCACTTCAAGAAAACCACTGCCGGACACCCCGTCATCATGGGCCGGCGCACGTGGGAATCCTTCCCCTCCGCGTACCGTCCGCTGCCCGGGCGGACCAACATCATTGTGTCCTCCAGCACCGAACTGCGGGACGAAGCAGCGGACGCCGGCGTCGTCGTCGTCGGCTCGCTTGAGGACGCCCTCGCAGCCGCGCGGACCAGCCCCGGCAGCGAGGAGATCTGGGTTATCGGAGGCGCCCAGCTGTATGAAGCGGCGGTCCCCGTGGCGCATACGGCAGTGGTCACCGTGATCGACACTGCCGCCGAGGGCGACACCTATGCCCCGCACCTGGGACCGGACTGGACCTTTGCCGGTGTCAGCCCGGCCAGCGGCTGGTACACGGCCGCAAACGGCACCAACTACCGGATTGCCCTGTGGACCCGCGATCCGGCTGCCAGTGACGTAACCGACCAAGACGCCGGAGCCCCGCTGACCTAAACTGGAACGCATGACTTCTTCCTCCGTTCCCACTGCAGGTTTCGTCGGCTGGCGCGGCATGGTTGGCTCCGTCCTGATGCAGCGCATGCAGGACGAGGGCGACTTTGACCTGATCAACCCGGTGTTCTTCTCCACGTCCAACGCCGGCGGTGCCGCTCCGTCCTTCGCGGCCGGTGCCGGGGCGCTGCAGGACGCCTACGACGTCGATGCGCTGGCGAAGCTGCCGATCATCGTCACGGCACAGGGCGGGGACTACACCGCCGAGGTGTTCCCGAAGCTCCGCGCAGCCGGCTGGGACGGGATCTGGATCGACGCCGCGTCCACCCTGCGGATGGAAGACGACGCCATCATCGTGCTTGATCCGGTCAACCGCGACGTCATCGACGCCGGACTGGCCCGGGGCGTAAAGAACTTCGTGGGCGGCAACTGCACGGTCTCCTGCATGCTGATGGGCCTGGGCGGACTGTTCCGCAACGGCCTGGTGGAGTGGGGCACGTCCATGACCTACCAGGCAGCCTCCGGAGGCGGCGCCCGGCACATGCGCGAACTGCTGAACCAGTTCGGTGCCCTCAATGGTGCCGTCGCCTCGGAACTGGCTGACCCGGCGTCGGCCATCCTGGAGATCGACCGTGCCGTCCTGGCCCAGCAGAAGAACCCGGAGATGGACTCGTCCCGCTTCGGCGTGCCGCTGGCAGGCTCGGTTATCCCCTGGATCGATGCGGACCTGGGCAACGGCATGTCCAAGGAGGAGTGGAAGGGCGGGGCGGAGACCAACAAGATCCTCGGCCGCGACTCCTCCGGACGGATTCCGTTCGACGGACTGTGCGTCCGGATCGGGGCCATGCGCTCGCACTCCCAGGCGCTGACGCTGAAGCTGACCGAGGACCTGTCCGTGGAAGAGATCGAAAAGATCATCGACGCGGACAACGAATGGGCCACGGTGGTGCCCAACACCAAGGAAGCCACCATGGCCGCGCTGACACCGGTGGCCGTCACCGGAACCCTGCAGATCCCGGTGGGACGCATCCGCAAGCTGGAAATGGGCCCGGAGTACATCAGCGCCTTCACCATCGGTGACCAGCTGCTGTGGGGTGCTGCGGAACCGCTGCGCCGGATGCTGCGCATCGCCACCGGCAACCTGTAGGAGTTCGCGGTCCGCTGGGCCGGCATGACGACAGCGGTACGAAAATGTCAGTGCCCGCGGGCATGGTGTTCCCATGGAAGAGCACCCTGCAGGGTAGCCAGTAGATGTCATTTTGACCGGTTTCTTCAGCTTCAGCTGCGCCGGCAAGCAGGCTCCCACGCGTGCGCGCTACCTGCGGGTGGCGGCGCAGCTGCGAACATACCTGGAGGTGGAAGGTCCGGCGGTGCTCCGTCCGGAGGATGCCGCGCTGCTGGAGCTGGAGCGCTCCCTGGAGCGTCAGGGCGCCTTCGCACGGCTCTTCGGTGCCGAGGAGCTGGCGTACGCCCTGACCGGCTTCCTGGAACCGGAGTGGCTGCTGCCGGACCTGCAGGACCGGCGCACCCAGGTCAGCCTGACGCCGCGGCTGATCCAGTGGCTGTGCAACTGCCATTTGCTGGACCCGCACCGGCACCGTCCCGCCATCCGCAGTGCGCGGGCAGCAGCGGCGGAGGCGCGGAAAGGACCGGGCCGCCGTTAAAACACGGCTGCCTTCGGGACACCGGCGTCCCGGAGAGCCGCCCTAAAGGGAGCAGTTCACCAGGACCGGTTCAGGATGCAGCCGGATGCCAAAGGCTTTCTCCACGCCGTCGGCCACGGAGCGTGCCACAGCCAGCAGGTCCTCGGCGGAGGCACTCCCCCGGTTGGTGACGGCCAGCGTGTGCTTGGTGGACAGCGAAGCGCGTCCTCCGGTGCCATCCTCCGGTGCCAGTCCAAAGCCCTTGCGGAAACCGGCATGGCTGATCAGCCACGCCGCGCTGAGCTTCACGCGGCCGGGTTCCTGCACCGGGTACCGCGGCGCGTCGTCGGGCAGCCGGGCAGCCGTTTCCGCGTCGACAATCGGGTTGGTGAAGAAGGAGCCGGTGCTGTAGGTATCCGGATCGGAAGCGTCCAGCACCATGCCCTTGCCCGCCCGCAGCCGCAGCACCTCCCGGCGCACGTCTACGGCGTCGGCGGTTTCGCCCAACCCGACGCCGAGTGCCCGGGCCAGTTCGGCGTAACGCACCGGAGCGCTGGTATGGCCTTCGGCCAGGCCAAACTCGACGCTGAGCACCACGTAGCGCGGTGAGCCGTTGACGGTGCTGCGCTTGAGCAGGGAGTCCCGGTAACCGAACTCCAGCGCGGCGTTGCTGAAGTCCACCACGGTGCGTTCGGTCCGGTCCCACGCCTGCACCGAACGGATGGACTGGGACACATCCGCGCCGTAGGCACCCACGTTCTGCACCGGCGTCGCGCCGGCGAGCCCGGGGATTCCGGAAAGGGCTTCCAGCCCGGAATAGCCCTCGCTCAGCGTGTACGCGACCAGTTCGTCCCACGGCTGTCCGGCTTCGGCCCGGAGGACGGCTTGCCCGTCGTCGGTCCGGGTGATCTGCAGGCCGCGGGTGGCAATATGGATCACCGCGCCGTCGAAGCCTTCGTCGGAGATCAGCAGGTTGGAGCCACCGCCGATGATCAGCAGGGGCTCGCGGGCCTCGTCCGCCGCGCGGATGGCGATGATCAGCTCGTCTTCGGTTTCCGCTTCAAGGTAGCGGCTGGCGGGTCCGCCCACGCGGGCGGTAGTCAGGGATGCCAGCGGCATCCGGGTCAGTGCAGTCACCAGACCCGCACCACTGCCTGGGCCTTGACCAGTACCTTCTGCCCGTTGAAGGTCACCGTCAGGTCCACGCGCGCCGTGGAATTATCCAGGTCGATGGCGCCGATGGTGCCGGTGACATTCACTACGGCACCGGGGGCACCGTCGGTGTCCTCCACCGTAACCGGCCGGGTGAAGCGGGTCTGGTAGTCGATCACGGCTCCCGGATCGCCGATCCAGTCGCTGACCAGCTGCACGGCCGCACCCATGGTGAACATGCCGTGGGCGATCACGCCGGGCAGCTCCACCTCCCGGGCAAACCGCTCATTCCAGTGGATGGGATTGAAGTCACCGGAGGCGCCGGCATAACGGACGAGGTCGGCGCGGGAAATCTCCAGGGTTGCGGACCCGATTTCAGCGCCGGTGGAAAGCTCACTCAGGGCAATCGACATGACGGTTACTGGCCCTCTCCGCGGACGAGGATGGATGAAAGGGTCGTGGCCACGTGTTCCCCTTCGGGCGTGGAAATTTCGGCACGGGTGCTGATCAGGGCGCCGTCGCCCATGGCCCGGACCGAATCGACGTGCAGCTCCGCCACCAGTTCGTCACCGGCCACTATGGGACGGTGGTGGGTGAACCGCTGGTCGGCATGCACCACGCGGGAAAAGTCGATGCCTGCTTCGGGATCGGCCACGAGCCGGGCGTCGGCCCGCTGCGCCACGATGACCGCAAAGGTGGGGGGCGCCACCACGTCGGCGTACCCCAGCTCGCGGGCATGGGCGACGTCGTAGTGCGCGGGATTGGTGGCCTTGACGGCAGCGGCAAACTCGCGGATCTTCTCGCGGCCCACCTGGTAGACCTCTCCTGCCGGGTAGGTGCGGCCCTGCAGATCCGGGTTGATGCTCATTTGGTTCCCTTGATTCGGCGGCGGGTGTCCCTGGCCCGCACCACCATACCGCTCAGGTGCGTGCTCAGACCCACGACTATCAGGGGAAGGGCGATGTACATCATCACCTGGTTGTCCATCAGGGCGCCCAGCAGCACCAGCAGCACCCCGGCGCCGCTGATCGCCAGTGCGCTTACTACCAGTTTCCGATACAGGGGCGAGCCGGTTTCCCAGGGGGTATTTAGCATGTCTTCAGAATACAGGGACGGGCGCCGCGGCCCGGAACCGGGTACGGCCCTCAGGCAGCCCGGCCCTCAGGCAGCCCGGCGCCCGGTCCTGGCCAGCACCATGCTGCAGCGGTCCGCGCCTTCCGGTACCTGCACGGGGCGTGCGAACAGCCCGGGAGCGTACGCCTGCTCGCCGAAGGTCTCCATGGCGGCATCAATCGCGTCCAGATCCCTGCCGGTCAGCTTCGCATCCAGGCCCTGCGAGACGGCCAGGTCCCAGCGGTGGGTCAGGAGGTCCACTCCGTAGAACCCGGTGAGGGTAGCCCCTATGGTGCTCGGGCCGAAGTACCCGGCGAATTCCCGGCCGGCCACGGACGGGTCTGCGAGCAGCCCGGCCACCAGGCCGTCGTGTTCCTTCCACAGTGCCTCCGGGCCCGCGGTGCCGGCCGGCCCGGACAGCAGCCGCTGGGCGTCCAGGAACTCACGCTGGGTGCTGACAACGTGTTCCACCAGCTCCCGCGCCGTCCATTCGGTGCAGGGGGTGGAGGCACTCCAGTCCGTCACGGCGGTGACGACGGCGGAGAAGGGATCGGCGCGCTCGCGCCATTCAAGCAGGGCTGATGCGGTCATGACCGTCTCTTTCTGTTGGTACGGATCCAAGTACCCAGACCCTAGACTGCGGCGCGCCGGCTGTATTGAATGAAACCGACATCCACCGCCCCCGGGAGGAGCCAGCAGCCATGGATCTGCCCGCGCCGCCGACCGAGATCGGCCGCAGCCATCTCAGCGACCCGGGCGACCGGTCCTTTACGATGCACCGCTATGTTCCTGAACCGCCCTGCCGGCACTGGGTGAGGGTTTTCTGGATCCCCGTCTGGCATGTTCCTGCCGGGGAAATCCGTGAACAGCGGGTGCTCTCGCATCCCGCATGCGTGCTCAGTGTCACCGATTCATACGCCCGTCTGCTGGGACCCAGCACCAGGGCGGCGCGCACTCCGCTGTCCGGCAGCGGCTGGGCTTTCGGTGCGCTGCTGATGCCCGGCGCCGGCCGGGCCCTGCTGCAGGAAGACACCGGCAGACTCCTGGACACCCACCTCGATGCGGAGAGAATCCCGCAGCTGGCGGACCTCATCCCGAAGATCCGAGCCATCATGGCCGCCGCCCCCTCCAGCTCCGTTTCACACCGCCGTGCCAGGGCGCTGCTGGAACACCGGCTCTCCTGCCTGGGCACCCCGGCCCCGGATGCCGCCCTGCTCAACTCGGTTGTGGCACGGGTGGAGGAGGACCCCTCCGTTACCAGCGTCCGTTCGCTCTGCGCCGCCGTCCAGATGCAGGAACGCACGCTGCAACGCCTCTGCATGCGGTTCCTGGGCGTCAGCCCGCGCTGGATCATCCGGCAGCGCCGGCTCCAGGACGCGGCCGTGCAGCTGCGCACCGGCGGAACACTCAGCGATCTCGCCGCGGCGCTTGGCTATGCGGATCAGGCGCACTTTTGCCGCGACTTCAGGGCGGCCACCGGATGGACACCGCGCCAGTTCGCGTCCATGACGCGGGCCCACACAGCAAGGAGGCCCTGACCCCGGCGGCCCGGCTTCCCCTCCTGCCCGGGCTAGAACAGTGCCGTCTGCAGCGCGGGCACGCGCGTGCGGTAGGCGCCCGCCTCCAGGCGCCGGCCCTTCAACCGGGACAGATCAGCTGCAAAGAACCCGTTTTCACCGTCCACCCGGACCAGCGCGGCGGCCCCCAGAACCGCTTCAATGATCATGCCGTGCTCACCCGCGCCGGGATCCGTTGGATAGGGCTCGCAGGGCGTCTGAAGCACGGCGGCGAACTGTGCAGGCGGCTCCCACCGCTCCTCCACGGTGGAGAACCCGTCCATCCCGGTGTTGTCCAGCAGTGCACGGACGGCACCGGCGGCCTCTACGTTGATGGCGTCGAGCGTGGAGACGGGCAGGGGCCGGGTCAGGGCCGCGGTTTTGGCGCCGGCACGGACGGCCTGCGGCAGCCCGGCCAGGGAGGTCACGGCGTCTTCGAGTACCCGTACGGTCAGTCCGTTGACGGCCCGGGCAACGTAGGACGCACAGATGGCGCCCTGCTCAATGAGGCGCAGCTGCTTGCGCGGATTCGCGGCGGTACCGACCTTGGTGGTCCCGTCAGCGAAGGTGGCGATGTAGAGCCAGTGCGGCTGGTCCAGGTAGCGGCGCAGCGGTTCGGGCAAAGTGACGGACCGGTGGCTGTTGTGGATGCCGCGTACCTCGTGCCGTGCAAAGCAGGGACCGCACTGGTAACCGCGCCCGGCCGGTGCCTGTGCCCCACACGGTGTGTGGACCTGGATGCCGTCACTCGTGACCTGCCAGAACCCGAGGCAGAAACGTCCGGAGCCGTCCGGTCCGTTCAGGATCCGGAAACGCAGCTCCGTGCCCGGATCCAGCCGCAGCGCGCGGGGATCCCCGGCGGGAGTGTGCAGCGTCAGCCGCGCTCCGGAGTCGTCCCAAGCGGTACCGGAGCAGAGGAACCGGCCGGCGGCGGCGTCCACCGCTGCGGATTCTGCGGCAGTCAAGGAATGCAGCTCCTTAAACGCCAAGGGGCGGGGTAACGATGTCACGTTACCCCACCCCTTGGCGGTGATGCGTCAGGCCGTTAGGCGTGCTGGCCCTCGTGCTCACCTTCGGCAATTTCCTCAACGAGCTTGTCGTTGAACGCCGGGAGGTCGTCCGGGTTGCGGCTGGTGACCAGGCCCTGGTCCACCACCACTTCCTCGTCGCTCCAATTGGCGCCGGCGTTCTTCAGGTCGGTCGCGAGGGTGTGGTAGGAGGTCATGTCACGGCCCTTGACCACGTCCGCTTCGATCAGCAGCCACGGACCGTGGCAGATGGAGGCCACCGGCTTGTGTGCTTCGAAGAAGGCCCGGGCGAACTTCTGGGCGTCCTTGTCCACGCGCAGGAAGTCCGCGTTCACGACGCCGCCGGGAAGCACCAGCGCATCGAACTCCTCGGCCTTGGCATCGGCAACATTGAGGTCAACCGTAAAGGTCTCGCCCTTGTCCACGCCGTCGAAGCCCTGGACGGTCCCCTGCTTGGGTGAGACGAGGACCGGCTGCCCGCCGGCATCCTTCACGGCCTCCCACGGGCTGGTCAGCTCAATCTGCTCCACCCCGTCCGTGAGGAGGAAGGCAACCTTCTTACCGGAAATATCGTGCTCTGCCATGGTGTCTCCGTTCATTCAGCCGCGGGCCGGGGTGCCCCGGGACCGCGGCGGTGCTTTACGGTTTCCGGAAGCCCTGCGGCCTCCGCTGTACCCACCTTATGAAAGGTTGCTGATAATCAGCAACCTTATTTAGCCCTGCAAGAACTCGGCCGGCGGCAGCCTCCGCACAACGTCCTGCCGGGAGACGGCGTTTTCCGGGTCGCCTACAGTCCCTCGGCGACAGCAGCCGCTGCAGCCAGCCAGGCCCGCCGGGCGCCGGGTTTCAGGGAATCGTAGCGGATCTGGCCCTTGCGCAGGGCCGGGTCATACGGGATGGTCACGGCGGCGCGGGCCAGCTGGCCGAAGCCGTCAGCCACGCGGCGGGCCTGGCTGTCCGTCCCGTTGCGGTCCGATTGGCTGACGATAACGACGGCGTTACGTGCCAGTTCCGCATAGCGGCCGCCCCGTGCTGCCAGCGCCTCAAGCAGCAGTGCACCGGCTTCGGCATGCTCCTCGACCGTGGTGGTGGCGATGACCAGCTGGTGCGTGTGGTCGATCATCCGCAGCCACCGCTCGGCACTTTCGTCGTTGCCCGAATCCACGATGTTCAGGCGGAAGTATTTCGAAGCAACCTCGTGCAGTGCGTCGAAGTCCTCGGCGGTGATCTTTTGTTCCGAGGCCAGGACGTCCGGCTTGGAGCGCAGGACGTCGAACTTGTCCTCGATCTGATGATGGACAAAGCGTGCAAGGAGGGCCGACTGCGCCGACGGCGACAACAGGTCCGCGGTTTGCGGCAGCAGGTCCATGACCGTCGCTTCATGCGGACCCTGTTCGGTGCGCCAGCCCAGGGTGCCGCGCGTTTCGTTGTTGTCCCATGCCAGCACCGGGCCGCCGCCGTTGCGGGCGAAAACCGCGGCAAGCATCACCGTGCTGGGTGTCTTGTTGGCCCCGCCTTTGCCGTTGACCACCGAAACGGTCCGGGGACCGGGCCAGTGCTGGCTGACTGCGCGCATATCGCGGCGTTCCGCGAGTTCGTCAGCGGACGGGCCAACCCGCATCCCCAGGCCGGCCAGCAGGCCGCGGAAACCCTTGGTCGCCGGGATGGCAGCGGGCTGCAGGTCCAGGAAGGATGCGCGCCGGCCCTCCTGGCGGCTGCGTTCAGTGCGGGCCTCGGCGCGGCTGACCGGCTGATGCGCCGGTTCCGGGTTCCCCGCCCACTCGCCGTCGTCGGCCGGATCGGCTTCCTGCGGCGTGTAGTTCCCCTGCGGCGCATAGTTTTCCTGCAGCGTGTAGTTTTCCTGCAGCGCGTAGTCCTCCTGCACGGGATCGACCGGCCCGGCCACGGGCAGGCGTGCCGGCTCCGGCATGCCTGACGGCAGGGGAGGCAGGGTTGCCACGGATCCCGCCGGGCTGAAGCCCGCTTCCTGCTGGGCTTCGCCGGCGGCAGGCGGGATGACCGGGGCCGGGAATTCCGGCAGGTACTCCCCCGACAGGCCGCCGGAATGGAACCCGCTCTGCGCCGCGCCGTCCGCGCTGTGTCCGAAACCGGCGTCAGCACCGGCGCCGGTTCCGCTGCCCGCAGACCGGCCGGTCTCATATCCTTCGCCAAGACCGTGCGCCCCCACGCCGGCCTGCTCCTCACCCGCGAACCCGTCGATGCCGTTCAGCCCGGCCTGCCCGGCCTCGTGTCCGTATCCGGAAACTTCCTCCGCCCCGCCCAGCGGCGGTTGGTTCCACCACTGTGCAGCACTGTCCGTGACCGTCTGGGCCCGCAGGCCGCGCCGGGTGGGCAGGTCATTCTCGTCGGCGGCGGGATGGGGGTAATTCTCAGTCATGGATGGTCTTCGTCTTTCGTTCCGTGGGGGTGGCGATTGATCTGGACGGGCCCGGCCCTGATGATCCATTGTTTCCAATGTTTCGGATGTTTCCAATGTGTTGAGACGCAGGCACGGGATGAAGCAACCGGGCATGGGCAGCGCTCGCCATTCCCATCCCCGACGCAATCCGGGCAAACAAAAAGGGCAGGCATGGAAGTTGCAACTTCCATGCCTGCCCTGATGTGTAGCGGTGGGGAGGCTCGATCTCCCGACCTCACGATTATGAGTCGTGCGCTCTAACCAACTGAGCTACACCGCCATAAATGAGTAAAGCCCGCGTCATCTAAAATGGCCTCTGCAAAACAAACAGCCTTAGCAACGCGGGCCCTCCCATTGAGAGCCCCGACCGGGAATCGATCCCGGGACCTCCATCTTACCAAGATGGCGCTCTACCACTGAGCTATCGGGGCAACGACATAAAACTCTACCAGCACTTTTCTGGAAGATGAAATCGAAAACGGCGAACGTGACAAGAGCCACTTTCGCACCCCCTGCACCATGGTCTCGGCCCGTTATGGAGGTAAACTACGGGGCCGTTTTCTCAGTATGCTTAGGCTACGAGAAAGCGAGGGCACGTGAATACAGTGCCGAACCAGGATTCTGACGGCCTCTTCCTAGGTGGAAGATACCGGCTCCTGAACCAGATCGGGGCCGGTGCAATGGGCACCGTCCACCGGGCCCGGGATGAATTCCTTGGCCGCGACGTGGCGGTAAAGATCATCCGCCCCACGGCAACCAGCGAATTGGACCTGCGGCGCAGCGATGCCGAGGCCAAGATTCTGGCGCGCCTGAACCACCACAGCCTTGTCACCCTGCTGGACGCGGGGTCGGACACATCCAATCCCCGGTACCCGTTGATCTATCTGGTGATGGAACTGGTCGAGGGACTGGATCTGCGGGACCGGCTTCGGCGGGGTCCCCTTCCGCGCCGCCAGGCAGCGCTGATCGGCTATGACCTGGCGCTGGGCCTGGACTACATCCACGGCAGCAACGTGGTGCACCGGGATGTGAAGCCGGCCAACGTCATGCTGTTCGATTACGGCAGCGACGATGCCCGGATCCGCGCCAAGCTCACCGACTTCGGGGTTGCCCTGGTGGCCAACGAGCCGCAACCCCAGCACGGCACTTTCTCCGGCACAGCCGGATTCATGAGCCCCGAGCAGGCCCGCGGAGAGGAAGCCGTCCCGGCCAGCGACGTGTACTCCCTGGGACTTGTCCTGCTCCAGTGCCTGACCGGGAAGCAGGCGTTCCCCGGACCGGCGCTGGAGAGTGCCCTGGCACGCCTCCTGCGCGACCCTGAGATTCCTGCAGCCCTCGGAGAGGACTGGGTGGCCCTCCTGCGCGCCATGACCGCCCAGGACGCCGCAGAGCGCCCCGCAGCGCTGGACGTCTCCAGGGTGCTGTACGACATGATCGTCGCCGCCCGCGGGCGGCACCGCGTGGATCCTGAGCTGCTGCCGGACAATGAGGCCCAGCGCATGGACGCCGTCCGCCGGTATGACCTGCTGGACACTCCCCCGGACGGCGCCTTTGACCGGGTCACGGCGCTGGCCTCCCGGATCTTCAATGTTCCGGTGGCGATTGTCAGCGTGGTGGACACGGACCGGATCTGGTTCAAGTCCCACCACGGCACGGAGGCCACGGAAATCGGCAGGGACCCGGGGCTGTGCGCCTCCGCCATCCTTCAGGACGGCGTCTATGTGGTCGGCGATGCCCGGCAGGATCCCCGGACCCTGTCCAACCCGCTGGTGGCCGGCGAGTTCGGCCTTCAGTTTTACGCCGGCGTACCGCTGGAAACCAGTGACGGATACAACCTGGGCACGTTCTGCATCCTGGACACCAAGCCCCGGAGCTTCTCCGCCGAGGAAGCCGGCACACTGGCGGATCTGGCGGCCATTGTCATGAATGACCTCGAGCTGCGCCTCGAAAGCCGCCGGGCAGCCCATGCCGTGGAGCCCGCGGCCGGATAGCCGTACCTCACCCGGCAGCAGATACAGGAAGGGCGCCTCCCGAAGCGGGAGGCGCCCTTCCTGTATCCGGCCTACGGCCCGGGCCGGCGCCGGAGTCCCGGCGCCGGGTGTTTCCTAGTCGCGGAAGCGGGGCTTGCGGGCTCCGGTACCGGCGCTGTCGCGGAATCCGCCTTCACGCTTCTTGTACGGGCGGTCGCTGCCGCGGTCACCGAAGGAGCGCTCGCCGTCGCGCTTCTTGAAGTCCTTCTTGAACCCGCGGTCGGCACGGTCGTTGAAGCTGCCGCCTTCGCGCTCACGCGAGGGCTTGCGTCCCTTGTCCAGTTCCAGGTGGATCAGCTCTCCACCGATCCGGGTGCGGGACAGGGCACGCAGCTGGTCCTTGGACAGGTCTGCGGGCAGCTCCACCAGGGTGTGGTCGGCACGGATATCGATGCCGCCGATCTGCGCCGAGGACAGGCCGCCTTCGTTGGCAATCGCACCCACGATGGAGCCGGGAAGGACGCGCTGGCGGCGTCCGACGGCGATCCGGTACGTGGCGTTGCCTTCGGTCAGGGGGCGCGTCGGGCCGCGTGAGCCGAAGCCGTCTCCCCGTCCTTCGGACCGTTCGCGCTGGCGGGCCGGAGCCTGCGGGATTTCCTGCAGCAGCAGCGGACGCCCGCCCTGGGCCATGACGGCCAGTGCTGCGGCGACCTTTTCGGCGGGAACGTCCTTCTCGGCAATGTACTTCGAGATCAGGTCACTGAAGATGGAAACGTCCTCGGAGGCGAGGGTTTCAGTGATCTTCTCGGAGAACTTGGCCAGGCGCTTCTCATTGACTACGTCAACGCTGGGCAGCTGCATGTGCTCAACCGGCTGGCGGGTGGCCTTTTCGATGGCCCGCAGCAGGTACTTCTCGCGCGGGGTCATGAACAGGATCGCGTCGCCGGTGCGGCCGGCGCGGCCGGTACGGCCGATGCGGTGCACGTAGGACTCGGTGTCATGCGGGATGTCGTAGTTGACGACGTGGCTGATGCGCTCGACGTCGAGGCCGCGGGCGGCAACATCCGTGGCAACCAGGATGTCGATCTTGCCGTCACGCAGCGCCTCGACCGTGCGTTCGCGCTGCTGCTGCGGGATGTCGCCGTTGATGGCGGCAGCGCTGTAGCCGCGGTCCTTGAGCTTGTCAGCCAGGTCCTCGGTGGCAGCCTTGGTCCGGACGAACGCAATGACGCCGTCGAAGTCTTCGGTCTCCAGGATGCGGGTCATGGCATCAAGCTTGTGCGGGCCCATGACCTGAACGTAGCGCTGGCGGGTGTTGGCGCCGGTGGTGGTCTTGGACTTGACCGTGACCTCGGCGGGGTTGTTCAGGTACTTCTTGGCAATCTTGCGGATGGCCGGAGGCATGGTCGCGGAGAAGAGGGCAACCTGCTTCTCTGCAGGCGTGGAGGACAGGATCTGCTCCACATCTTCGGCGAAGCCCATGCGCAGCATCTCGTCGGCTTCATCCAGCACCAGGTATTCCAGGTTGGACAGGTCCAGGGAGCCCTTGGCGATGTGGTCGATCACGCGGCCCGGGGTGCCTACAACAACCTGTGCACCGCGGCGCAGGCCGGCCAGCTGGGGGCCGTAGGCGGATCCGCCGTACACCGGCAGCACGGTGATGCCGTCCATGTGGGCGGCGTAGGAGGTGAATGCCTCGGCGGACTGCAGAGCAAGTTCACGGGTGGGAGCGAGCACCAGCACCTGGGTGTCCTTGGTTGCCGGGCGGCCGGCCATCAGGGACAGGGCGGGAACGGCGAACGCTGCGGTCTTACCGGTGCCGGTCTGGGCCAGGCCCACGACGTCGCGGCCTTCAAGCAGCAGGGGAAGGGTGGCAGCCTGGATGGGTGACGGCTTGACGTAGCCGACATCCTTCAGGGCTGCGAGGACGCGCTCGTCCAGTCCGAAGTCGCTGAAAAGAACAGTGTTCTCTTCTGCTTCGGGGGCGGCCGCAGCGGTGCTCTCGGCGTTTTGGGTGTTTTCCAGCGTGGCTTCAGACAAGAGGTAATCCTCATTCAATCGGGGACCGGGCAACCAGGCGGCTGCGGGACGTAAGTCCGGCGCTGTTGCAATCCCAGGCAGGACTTTCCGTCACAGCTGTGGGCCGATTTCACTGGATTGTGCCTACGACCGGTGTGACGATTTCTTTGCCGGCGCTCCCCAAAAGATGAATCTGCCCGCATATGATGCGGGCCCCAACACAACGTACCGTACGGTTTCTGCGACTAATCGATGACCCGTAGGAAAATAAGGGAATACCGGAGTGGGGGATGCGTTCCACTGTACGGCATCGGGGCGGCGGGTGGCCATTCGGGGGCGGTGAGCTTGGGCACAGCACCCATCCGGGGGCGGCTCAGGCGCCTGCCGCGGCTGCCCTGACGGACAGCGTGCGCAGCGCCTTGAGGATTTCCGGTGACAGCGTGACCTCCCGCGCACTGGCGGAAGCCTGCAGGGCAGCGGACTGTTCCGGGTCCAGGCCACGGAAAACGTCCAGGACACGGACCCCGTGGCCGGGCCGGCTCAGGACCTGCACCGGGTCTCCGGCCGCGATACTGCCGCGCCGGCGCACCCGCAGGTAGGCACCCACGCGCCCTTCCTCCGCGAACCGGCGCGCCCAGTTTGGCACACCCATGCGGCGCTGGAAATTGCGGCAGGGCGTGCGCGGGCAGGTTACTTCCAGCTCGACGTCGGCCCCGATCCGCCAGCGTTCCCCAATCAGCGCCGTAGTGGCATCAATGCCGGCCAGGCGCAGGTTCTCACCGAAAAGACCGGCCGGAATGTCCCGTCCGAGTTCCCGCGCCCAGAAGTCGGCGTCCACCTGTGAATACGCGTAGACCGCCTTGGATTCCCCGCCGTGGTGCTTGCGGCTGGCCTGCAGGTCTCCGGTCAGCCCCAGGGGGTGCACCTTCACGGCTCCGTCCACCGGACGCTTGTCGATGGCGGTGACGCCGGTGGCGTCCTTGGTCGGCAGCAGCCCGTGCACCACGCAGACAGCCAGCAGGGAACCGGTTCTCATGCCAGCAGTCTAGGGCTGCGGTTCGGCCGTCCGCATCAGCCCCGGCGGGGTGTTGCGCCACCAGTCCCGCGGGCGGCTTCGCCAGTAGGCAACCAGCCACCAGGCCAGCAGCCCCGCACCCCAGAAAACCCCGATACTGGAAGCCATCAGCCAGGGCTCGGGAATCTGCGAGTCCAGGTTGGGTGAGTTGAACAATTCACCGATCGTCTTGGGCGAATAAACGAAAATAACCAGCGCGGACAGCAGCAGGGCCTGGCCGGTGATCTTCAATGTCCGCGCTCCGGAAGGCAGGTCCAGCAGGTTCCGCGCCAGGACGGGAATGAAGAGTGCCACCCACACCCAGTGGTGGGACCAGGACACGGGGGAAATCAGCAGCATCAGCAGTGCGGTGGCGGCCAGGGCGGTGAAGGTCTGCCCGCGGTTACCGGCAATGCGGATCACTACGGCGGCGGCGGCCACGCACAGCAGTGAGAGGATCAGCCACGGGAGGTCGACCGGGAAGTCGGGGCCGCCGAAATGGAGGATGACACCCTTGATGGAAAGGTTGTCCACGTATCCGGCGCCGCCAATGCGGGAGGTGTCAGGCAGCAGATCCGTCCAGTAGGTCCGCGATTCGCGGGGAAGGATAAGGAACCCCAGGCCGAAGGTCGCCAGGAAGCCGTAGGCCATGTTCCGCAGCCCGCGCCAGTCGCCCCGCGCGAGGAAGTACAGGCCGAAAACCAGCGGCGTCAGCTTCAGGCCGGCCGCGACGCCGGTCAGCAGTCCGGTGGGCCAGCCTTCCCGCTTGTTCACGAAATCCGCCATGATCAGCCCGAAAAGCAGGATATTGATCTGTCCGAAGGCCAGCGTCTCGCGCCAGGGACCCAGCACAATGATGACTCCGGTGCCGGCGATGGCCAGGGCGCGAAGCCAGGGCTGGCGCAGCACGTCGCGGACGCTTTCACGGCGGAATACGTACCTAACGGCCCAAACCGATGTTGCGGCGGCAATGCCGAGCGAGATACCCGTGAATATGTTGATGCCCAGGTTCTGCCCGAACGGAGCGAGCACCGCAAAAAGGAGCGCGGCAAAGGGCGGATAGGTGAAGAGCAGGCTGCTGTCGGCGTCGTACTGGACCGACTTGGTATACAGCTCCCCCGCGGCGTCCAGAACACTCTGCCCGCCGGAAAGGTACACGCGGAAATCCAGGCCGTGGCGCGGCGATAGATCAAAAGCTGTCCATACGAGCAGCCCGGCAACTGCCAGCGCCCCCAGGGTCGCAGCGGTCCGCACGACGGCGGATCGGTGGATCTGGCCCATTGTTCTCCCTGTTAGCACCGCAGGCCGCGCGTGTGGCGCCACATAGCGTGTCTTTTTTGCGATCTTGATGTGGCCTTAGTCTACCGGCCGGCTGTCCCGGCCTGCTCCCCGCCGGGGCAGGCGATAGGCTGGCCGAAGACGAACAGTGCAGCGAAAGGTACGCCATGTCCCCCGCGCTTTTGGCCCTCACCAATGCCCGTGTGGTTCCCGTCACGCATCCGCCCTTCGACGGCACCGTGCTGATCGAGGACGGACGCATCAGGGACCTTGGCCCGGATGTGGCGGTGCCGGCGGATGCGCAGGTGATCGACGCCGGCGGAAAGTGGCTGCTGCCGGGCCTTGTGGATGCCCACACGCATCTCGGTGTCCATGAAGAAGGAGAAGGCTGGGCCGGAAACGACTCCAATGAGATGACGGACCCGGTGATGGCCGGTGTGCGTGCGATGGATGCCGTGAACCCGTTCGACACCGGATTCGACGACGCCCTTGCCGGCGGAGTGACCACCGCCAACGTGAACCCGGGTTCCGGCAATCCGATTGGCGGGCAGGCCGTAGCCCTGCACACGCACGGCCGCTATCTGGAGGAAATGATCCTGCGTGCACCCAGCGGCCTGAAATCCGCCCTGGGCGAGAATCCGAAACGGATCTACAGCGAGAAGAAGCAGACACCGTCCACCCGGCTGGGTACCGCGCTGGTGATCCGGCAGGCGTTCATGGATGCGCAGAACTACGTTGCCAAGGCGGACCCGGACGCGCGGGACCCGCATTTGGAAGCGCTGGCGATGGTGCTGCGGCGCGAGATTCCGTGGCGGCAGCACGCCCACCGTGCCGATGACATAGCCACCGCGCTGCGGCTGGCCGACGAGTTCGGTTACGACCTGGTGCTGGACCACGGAACGGAGGCGCACCTGCTGGCCGACGTCCTGGCCGAACGCGGTGTGCCGGTGCTGATCGGCCCGCTGTTCACCACCCGGTCCAAGGTGGAGCTGCGCGGCCGCAGCATGGCCAATCCCGGGAAGCTGGCTGCAGCCGGCGTGGAGATTTCCATCATTACCGACCATCCGGTAGTGCCGATCAACTTCCTGATCTACCAGGCGGCCCTGGCAGTGAAGGAAGGGTTGGACCGGGACGAGGCGTTGCGGGCAGTCACCATCAATCCGGCCCGGGTACTCGGCCTCGCGGACCGGCTGGGTTCCCTCGAACCGGGCAAGGATGCCGATCTGGTGCTGTGGAGCGGAGATCCCCTGGACGTCATGCAGCGCGCGCTGACGGTGTGGATTGGCGGCCGGGAAGTCTACCGCTATGACGAGGACGCCCGCGAGCAGAGGGTGGCTCCCCGCTGATGCGTCCAGGCAACATTTCTCCGGCTCCCGATGCTCCGGGCACTCCCGTCCGCACCCCGGTCCGCACTCCCCCGCCGTCGATCCTGCGGGTCGCTGCCGCTACCTGGCTGGTGGCCGCAATCCTGCTGGCCACTGCCGGCATTTCCTTCATTGTGTCCGCGCGCACCCAGCATCAGGACAGCACGGCGCTGATCCTGCTCGGCTCCCTGGTCCTGGTTCTGTCCGCGGTCAGCGTGTACAGCGTCCTGCGGCTGCGCTCGGGTAAACGGAGTGCACGGGAAACGCTGACCTCCATCGCCCTGATCGCCGGGTTCCCGCTCCTCTTCCGCGGGCCTGCCCTGATTGCCGTGGGCGTAGTCCTCCTGGCATCCGCGGCACTGCTGTGGCTGCCGGCGAGCAACCGCTTCTTTCAGCAGCGTGATCCCAAGAAGCGCGCGGCGGGGAAGCGCGGGTCCGTCAAGGCTGCGCCCCGGCGGCCCGGCTCCCGCTAAGGCACCACGCCCCGGCCCGCGCTGGGACGCCGGCCGGGACGTCGGGCTAGAGCTGACCCAGCGCGGAGTCCAGGTCCGCGATGAGGTCCTCGATGTCCTCAATGCCCACGGAGAGGCGCAGCAGGTTCTCCGGAACAGCCAGGTCCGTGCCCTTGACCGAGGCATGCGTCATTTCCGAGGGGTAGTTCATCAGTGACTCCACACCGCCCAGGGATTCGGCCAGCAGGAACAGCCGCGTGGACTCCGCCACCTTCCGTGCGGCGGCTTCGCCGCCCTTGAAGGACACGGACACCATGCCGCCGAAATCCTTCATCTGGGCCTTGGCCAGGTCGTGGCCCGGATGCTCCTCCAGCCCCGGATACAGCACGTTCTCCACCGCGGGCTGTTCGCGCAGCCAGCGGGCCACGGCCATGGCGTTGGAGGAGTGCCGGTCCATCCGCACGGCAAGGGTCTTCAGCCCCCGCGTCGTCAGCCAGGCCTCCATCGGAGCGGAGACCGCACCCACGGCGAACTGGATGAAGCCGATTTTTTCCGCCAGGGCATCGTCATTCAGGATCACCGCCCCGCCCACGGCATCCGAGTGTCCGCCGATGTACTTGGTGGTGGAGTGCACCACGATGTCCGCCCCCAGGGACAGCGGCTGCTGCAGGTACGGGGACGCGAAGGTGTTGTCGACGACGAGCAGCGCCCCGGCGTCGTGTGCTGCCCGGGCGGTGGCAGCGATGTCGGAGATCTTCATCATCGGGTTCGACGGCGTTTCCAGCCAGACGAGCTTGGTGTTCGACGCCGCGATGGCCGAGGCCACGGCCTGCTCATCGGACATGTCCACCGCTGCATTGGTGATCCCCCACGCGCCCAGCACCTTGTTAATCAGGCGGTAGGTGCCGCCGTAGGCGTCATTGCCCAGCACAATGTGGTCCCCCGGGGCCAGCAGTCCGCGGATCAGTGCGTCCTCGGCAGCGAGTCCGGAGCTGAACGAGAAGGCGTGCCGGCCACCCTCCAGGGCGGCAAGCTGCTCCTGCAGCGAGTCCCGCGTGGGGTTGGTGCCCCGGCCGTATTCGTAGCCGTTGCGCAGTCCGCCGATTCCGTCCTGGGCATAGGTGGTGCTCTGGTACAGCGGCGGAATCACCGCACCGGTGGTGGGATCGGGTGCCTGCCCCGCATGGATGGCGCGGGTGCTGAAGCTCGTCATGGTTTACTCCTTGGAGCCGGCGGCGCGGCCGGCGGGTTGATGCGTAGGCGCAACCGTTCCGGCAGCCCCGGAACGCAAGCGGCTGTGCCGTTGAGAGGCTCTACCGGTGAAGGGCTCTACCGGTTAGAGGCTTAGGTACGAAAGTAGGTCGTGCCGGGTGAGCATGCCAACGGCCGCGCCATCGGAGGTAACCATGACGGCGTCGGCGTCCTGCAGTTTCTCCCGGGCGGCGTCCACCGAATCGCCGGCACCCACAAGCGCGGGCCGGGCGCCCATGTGTTCACTGATCCGGTCGGTGGGCTTGGCCTCGCCGCGGAACAGCTTCTCTGTCAGCGAGCGCTCATCCACTGAGCCCAGAACCTCTCCGAGGACCACGGGCGGTTCCTGCGAAAGCACCGGCAGGTAGGAGACGCCGTATTCATTGAGGATGGCAATGACGTCGCGGACGGTCTCGTTCGGGTGGGTGTGCACCAGATCGGGCAGCGATCCGTTCTTGGTGGCCAGGACGTCCCGGACGGTGGCCTGCCCGCCGTCGTCCTTAAGGAACCCGTAGGAGCGCATCCACTCGTCGTTGAAGATCTTGCCCATGTAGCCGCGGCCGCTGTCCGGCAGCAGGACCACCACGACGTCGTCCGGCCCCAGGCCGCGGGCCACCTCCAGTGCCGCCACTACGGCCATGCCGGAGGAACCGCCTACCAGGAGGCCTTCTTCGCGGGCAAGGCGGCGGGTCATCGCGAAGGAATCGGCGTCCTTCACGGCAACCACCTGGTCGGGGACGGACCGGTCATAGTTGTCCGGCCACATGTCCTCACCCACGCCCTCCACAAAGTAGGGCCGTCCGGTGCCGCCAGAGTAGACGGAGCCGTCCGGATCAGCGGCGATGACGCGCACCGGCCCGGAGGCACGGTCCGCCGAGATTTCCTTGAGGTAGCGTCCGGTGCCGGTGACGGTGCCCCCGGTCCCTGCACCGGCCACAAAGTGCGTCACCCGCCCATCGGTGTCCGCCCAGATCTCGGGTCCGGTGGATTCGTAGTGGCTTGCGGGCGCGGACGGGTTGGAGAACTGGTCCGGCTTATAGGCGCCGTCAATCTCGCGCACCAGCCGGTCCGAGACACCGTAGTAGGAATCCGGGCTGTCCGGGGCGACCGCGGTAGGGGTAACCACTACTTCGGCGCCGTAGGCCCGCAGCACGTCACGCTTCTCCACGCCAACCTTGTCCGGCGTGACGAAGATGCATTTGTAGCCCTTTTGCTGGGCCACCAGAGCCAGTCCAACGCCGGTGTTGCCGCTGGTGGGTTCCACCACCGTGCCGCCGGGCTTCAGTTTGCCTTCACGCTCCGCCGTATCAATCATCTTCACGGCAATGCGGTCCTTCACGGAGCCGCCCGGGTTCAGGTATTCCAGTTTCACCAGGACTGTGGCGCTGATTCCCTCGGTCACGTTGTGCAGCTTCACCAGAGGTGTGTTGCCGATCAGGTCAATGACGGTGTTCGCATACTTCATGTGCCCCACGTTACTTCTTATCCCGTCTCCGGACAGCGGGGGCGGAACGCGGCGTAGCAAATCCCACACCCGCCCGGACCTGCGGGGAACGCAGGACCGGGGGTGGCGCGTGCGACCATGGTTGCATGTCCTTCACCGCAGCTGTTCCCGTGGTGCCGTCTTCTCCGGGGGCGAACCTTTCGGGTCCGTCCGGCCCCGCGGTGGCGTATTGGGAGTCGCCCGCGCCGTACTGCCTGCAGACCTCGCTGCGCATCCTGGTCCGCGGCAAACAGGACCCCACCATCCGGCTTGGTGACGGCGTTGCCTGGCTGGCGTTCCTTACCCCCGAGGGTCCGGCAACGCTGAACCTGCGGGAAGAACCCGTGCCTGCTCCCGGCGCCCGGGTCCAGGCCCGCGCCTGGGGTCCCGGTGCACGTTGGGCACTGGAATCCGTACCGGACCTGCTGGGCGAAAAGGATGACTGGTCCGGCTTCGATAACGAGGATTTCCGTGCCGGCCTGCCACGCATGGTGAGCGAAACCCGCCGACGGAACCTCTCCCTCCGCCTGCCCAGCACGGGCCGCATCATGGATTCGCTGGTTCCGGTGGTCCTGGAGCAGAAGGTCACGGTGCTGGAGGCGTACTACGCCTGGCGCTACCTGGTTACCCGGTACGGAACGGATGCACCGGGCCCGGCACCGGCCGGCATGAAGGCGGCACCGGCACCGGAGACCTGGCGGCGGATCCCGAGCTGGGACTGGCACAAGGCGCGCGTTGACCATTCCCGTTCCACCACCATCCTGCGGGCCTGCTCGCTGGCATCCGGTCTGGAACGCCTGGCGGATCTCCCGCTCGGGGAGGACCTGACCGCGAAGCTCTGCTCGGTCCCCGGTATCGGCCCCTGGAGTGCAGCGGAAATCACCCAGCGCACGCACGGCGCACCGGACTCGGTGTCCGTGGGCGATTATCACCTCGCTGCCTATGTGGGAGCCGCCCTGACCGGCCGCCGCACCGATGACGCCGGCATGCTGAAACTGCTTGAGCCCTGGCGCGGGCACCGTCAGCGGGTAGTACGGATGATCATGCTCAGCGGCTACCGCAAACCCACCTACGGACCGAAGCTGGCACCCATGGACCACCGCCGCCGCTAGGACACTGCCGGCCCGCTGCCGGCCAACCGGCTGACGGCTTCTTCCCGCATCGCCACTTTCCGGATCTTTCCCGACACCGTCATGGGGAAACTGCCCCGGATTTGCACGTATCTGGGGATTTTGTAGTGCGCCAGCGCTCCGTTGCAGAAGGCGGCGATGGAGTCGGCATCCGGTGCCGGTGCGCCCGGGACGGGGATGATGCAGGCCATCAGTTCCTCTCCGTAGCGCTCGTCCGGAATGCCGATCACCTGTACGTCCTGGATGTCCGGATGGGTGTAGAGAAACTCTTCGATTTCGCGCGGATAGATGTTCTCTCCTCCGCGGATCACCATGTCCTTAATCCGGCCCTCGATGCTGACATAGCCGTCCCCGTCCATCCGGGCCAGATCTCCGGTGTGCATCCAGCCATCGGCATCAATGGCCTCGGCCGTGGCGTCGGGCTGGTTCCAGTACCCGGTCATCACGCTGTAGCCGCGGGTGCACAGTTCGCCGATCTCCCCCACCGGGACCTGTTCACCCGTCCCCGGATCCACCACCTGGTTTTCCAGGTGGGGCATGGTGCGCCCCACGGTACGGGTGCGGCGGGCAAGTGAATCCCCGGGCCGGGTCATGGTGGAAACCGGTGAGGTTTCAGTCATCCCGTAGCAAATGGCCACTTCGTCCATGTTCATTTCCGCAATAACGCGCTTCATGATCTCTTCGGGGCAGGGTGAGCCCGCCATCACGCCGGTCCGCAGCGAGGAGAGGTCATATCGGTCGAAGTCCGGCAGGCCCAGCTCGGCGATGAACATGGTCGGCACCCCGTACAGCGAGGTCCCCCCGTGCTTCTGGACCGCGGCCAGGGCGGCCCCGGCGTCAAACGTGCGGGAAGGAATAACGGTGGCGGCCCCGTGGGAGAGTGCTGCCAGATTCCCGATCACCATGCCGAAGCAGTGATAGAACGGCACCGGCAGGACCACCCGGTCCGCTTCCGTATAGCCCAGCATCTCGCCGATGAAGAATCCGTTGTTCAGGATGTTCGTGTGCGTCAGGGTGGCGCCTTTGGGGAAACCCGTGGTTCCGGAGGTGTACTGGATGTTGATGGGGTCCCCGGGCTGCAGCCCCGCCATCCGTTCAGTCAGCGCAGCTTCCCCCGCGGCGCCGATATCCCGCCCCGCCCGGGCCAGGGCATTGAAGCTGTCGCCTCCCCCGCCGGCCAGGACCACGAGGTCGGTGAGGGTCCCGCCGTTTTCGAGGGCGGCCTGCGCCATGGCTGCATAGTCGCTGCGGGTGTCGCTGGGGGCGGTGAGCAGCATCCGCATCCCGCTCTGCCGGACCACAAAGTCCAGCTCGCTTTGCCGGTATGCCGGGTTCACGTTCACCAGGATGGCCCCGGCCTTGGCGGTGGCATACTGTGCCACGGTCCATTCGGGGCAGTTCGGTGACCAGATGCCCACCCGGTCACCCGCCCCGATCCCCCGTGCCAGCAGCCCGGCGGCTACGGCGTTGACCTCAGCGTTGAATTCCGCGTATGTCCAGGTGCGGCCGGTGGGGACATCGATCAGGGCGGTGGCGTGCGGAAAGCGCTGTACGGTGCGCTCCAGGTTGGCACCGATGGTCTCGTCCAACAGCGGGGTATCGGAAGCGGAAGCGGCATATGAGGGCAAGGCAGACTCCTTCGGCTGCGGAACATACAGTGGCGCCACGCTACCAAGAGTTGCTCTTCCTGCGAAGAGCGGCGTGGGCAGCCGCGTCCGGCACCGGACCGGGCCCTAAGGTAGGGACATGACTGATGCCAATAACGCCATTGATCTCCGTGCCACCCTGGTCCCGAACCCCGGTGAGCGTACCCGGGTCCGGCTTGCCCTGGATATTGCCGTGGAACAGGTCCTCGCCGAGCCGGGCTGCCTGCGGTACGAAATTGTGGAGGATTCCGAGCAGGAGATAGTCCTCGCCGAGCGGTGGGCCTCCAAAGAGGACCTCGAACGCCATGCCCGCGGTCCTGCACTGCAGGACCTGCAGGAGTCGCTGAGCGCCCTGCTCGCCGAGCCCCTGAAGGTGGAGCAGGTCCGCTGACTCAGTACGGCGTGATGGCCACGCGGTAGATCGAATCGGGCTCCGCACCGAAACGCTTCAGTACGGCCACCACGGCCTCCTCGTGTTCGTCATCCACGGCTACCTGCACGCGCAGCCAGTCGTCGAAGTCCATCCGCCGCTTTTCGCTGCGGAATGCCTCGGTGCGGATTCGTCCGGTGTATACGGAGGCCTCGGCGAGCTCCAGGGAGCGCGCCCCGGCCATGAGCAACGCGTCACGCAGCCCGTCCAGCCGTTCCGTGTTGACCACGGCGCTGACCAGGTGGTTGGGCCGTGAACGCTTCCCGGATTCGATGGCGGTGCCGGAGTCCGCGGCCCGGCCCGCAGCCGTGGGCCGGGCCGTGATGCCGTTGAGCGAGTAGGCCGAGGCTCCCTGCTGGACGCGGTCCAGATCCTCCTGCTCGGGTCCGGGCTCCCGCAGCCCCATGGTGCGGGAGATAACCGCCGCGATAACCCAGCTCAGCACGAACGAGAACAGTACAACGCACACGATGGCAACCACCTGGTGCCACAACAGCGTTCCGCCGCCGCCGGAGAACACGCCGTCGGCACCCACGGGGTTGACCGTGCTGTCGCCGAAGAACCCCAGCAGGAAGGAGCCCAGGACGCCGCCCACAAAGTGCACGGCAATAACATCCAGCGCGTCGTCGTACCGGAAAATCTGCTTGAGCCGCACGGCCAGCACACACACGCACCCGGCGATGAGACCGATCAGCAGGGCAGCCCCGGTACCGACAAAGCCGGCACAGGGGGTGATGGTTGCCAGGCCGGCCACCGCTCCGGAAACGGCGCCGACCAGGGTGCTGTGGCCGCTGGTCAGGCGTTCCACCAGCAACCAGGTCAGCATGGCCGCCGCGCCGGCAATATGGGTGTTGATCAGCGCCTGGGCGGCAATCCCGTTCGCCTGCAGCCCGTCCCCGGCATTGAAGCCGAACCAGCCGAACCACAGGATGCCGCCGCCCACCAGCATCAGCGGGAGGTTGTTCGGCGAGGTTTTCAGGTTCGGCCAGCCCCGGCGGCGGCCCACCACCAGCAGGACCGCCACGGTAGCGGCACCGGCCGAGGCATGGACCACCATCCCGCCCGCCCAGTCCTGGGCACCGAGCTGGCCCAGCCAGCCCTTCGGATGCCACAGCCAGCGGGCCACCTGGGGATACACCAGGATGGACCAGGCCGCCAGGAACACTACCCAGCCGGCAAACCGCAGCCGTCCCGCCGTGGCACCGGTAAGCAATGCCGGGGTAATGATCGCAAACATCATCTGGTAGGCCACGAAGGCGAGCGCCGGAATGGTGACGCCGGTGGCCACGGTATGGAACTGCGGTGTATCGACGCCGATGAGGGCGAAAGCGTCAAACTCGCCGAGTACGGAGTTGCCCTTGTTGCTGAAGGCGAGCGTGTACCCGACAAGGACCCAGGTCACCGAGATGACTCCGAGCGGAATGATGTTTTGCATCATCATGGTCAGCACGTTACGCACAGGCACCATGCCGCCGTAGAAAAGGGCAAGCCCCGGTGTCATAAAAAGGACGAGTCCGGCACAGACCAGGACCCAGGCGGTATCCGCTCCGTTCATGAGGAGCCTCCCGCCGTGTTCCGATTCTTTCCGCTGCTACAGCACATGCTGTCCCCGCTTCCGACTCGTCCATCAGGTGTGAGTATTCAGGTGGCCGGGGCCGCGGAATCCGGCTCCGATAGCCAAATGAGCGTACCGCCGGGCAGATGGGCATCAGAAGAGTGCAGGCACAGACAACGGCCGGAAGGACCCATTTAGTGCGTGGGTCCCGCCGGCCGTTGCAGGTCCGTCAGTGTCCGGAGAGCATGCCGTTCGGATCAATCACGTACTTCCGGGCCACGCCCGAGTCGAACTCCCGGTAGGACTCCGGTGCCTGGTCCAGGCTGATGGGGGTTGCGTTCACCGCCTTGGCTATCTGGACCCGGTCACTCAGGATCGCCATCATCAGTTCCCGGTTGTACTTCATCACCGGACACTGGCCGGTGGTGAAGGACAGGGACTTTGCCCAGCCCGTCCCCAGATCCAGGCTGAGTGATCCCTTGCGGGCTGCCTCGTCGATTCCACCCGGGTCCCCCGTCACGTAGAGGCCGGGAATACCCAGCGCGCCGCCGGCGGCCGTGACGTCCATCAGCGCATTCAGGACCGTGGCCGGTGCCTCGGAGTTGGAACCGGAACCGTGTCCGCGTGCCTCGAACCCCACGGCGTCCACCGCACAGTCCACTTCCGGGACACCCAGGATCGATTCGATCTGGTCCTTCGGGTCACCCAGGGACACATCCACCGTTTCGCAGCCGAAACTGCGGGCCTGCTCCAGCCGTTCCTTGTTGAGGTCGCCCACTATGACGGTTGAAGCGCCCAGCAGCTGGGCCGACGCCGCGGCGGCCAACCCGACAGGCCCGGCACCGGCGATGTAGACGGTGGAGCCGACACCCACTCCCGCCGTGACCGCTCCGTGGTAGCCGGTGGGGAAAATGTCCGAAAGCATGGTCAGGTCCAGGATTTTCTCCATCGCCTGGTCCTTGTCCGGGAAGCGCAGCAGGTTCCAGTCCGCATACGGGACCAGTGCGTACTCCGCCTGTCCGCCCACCCAGCCGCCCATGTCCACGTATCCGTAGGCACTGCCGGGCCGGTCGGGATTCACGTTGAGGCAGATCCCGGTTTTGCGTTCCTTGCAGTTGCGGCAGCGCCCGCAGGAGATATTGAAGGGGACCGACACCAGGTCCCCCACGTTAATGAACTCCACGTCCGGTCCGGTTTCCACTACTTCGCCCGTGATTTCGTGGCCCAGGATGAGGTTGGGCGGCGCCGTCGTCCGGCCGCGCACCATGTGCTGGTCCGATCCGCAAATGTTGGTGGTGACTACCTTCAGAATGGCTGCGTGGGGAAGTTTCCTGCCGACGTTGGCGGGATTCACGCCCGGACCGTCCCGCAGTTCAAAGGTGGGGTAGTCGATGTCCTGCACTTCCACCACACCGGGTTCGATGTAGGCAATTCCTCGGTTGGAACTCATGGCGGCCTCGCTGTCTCTTGTCGTCGTTGACTGCTTGCAGGCGTTCCTCCCCCGGGCAGAGCGCCCTTGCGAGAGAGGGTACAACCGTCGGGGCAGCGGCGGTAGACAGTAGCGGAAGGCAGCGGCATCTCATTCAGCCGGTTCCGCATTAAGCGCCTGAAGGCAGGCACCCCGAGCGGGTGCCTGCCTTCAGGCGCAAAATCCTGCGGGAGCTAGCTCTGGGTGGGCTGCCCGTTCGAACCGGCGGCGCTTTCGCGTTCCTGCGCGGCGATCTGCTCGTGTACGGCCTTCATGTCCAGGCCCTTCACTGCATCCACCAGCTCGCTGAACTGGCTGGCGTTGAGGGCACCGGGCTGGGAGAACACCAGGACCTTTTCACGGAACGCCATCAGCGTGGGGATGGAGGTGATTCCGGCGGCGGCGGCGAGCCCCTGTTCGGCCTCGGTGTCCACCTTGGCGAAGGTGATGTCCTCGTGCTGCTGCGAAACGGAGTCATAAACCGGTGCGAACTGTTTGCAGGGCCCGCACCAATCCGCCCAGAAGTCCACGAAGACAATGTCGTTTTCCTCGATGGTTTCAGGGAAGGTTGCTTCGGTGATGTCGATAGTAGCCATCCCCCAACGCTAGCGGGGAGGACGGGCAATGTCTCTAGCTGTTCGCTGACCGGTGAAGCGGCCCTAGGCCCGGGGCAGCTCGGTCAGATGGTGGATCACCGGCAGTGCTGCCGCCAGCGCAGCCCGGTCTTCCGGACCAAGCTGCTGAAGCAGGCCCGCCATCAGGGCCGTCCGGTTGCGCTCACCTTCCGCCAGCGCCTTGGCGCCCTCGGCAGTGAGGGTGACCCGGACGCCGCGGGAATCAGCGGGATCCGGGCTGCGCAGCAGCAGTCCGGCCGCTTCAAGCCGGATAATCTGCTCCGTGGCGCTGGGGACCTTGACCCCCAGGTTCCGGGCTATCCCCGTAACCCGCATGCCGTCGCCGGAGGCCATCCTCAGGACGCTGAGCTGACTGGAGCTGAGATCTGTATCCGCATCCATGTTGCGGGCAATGTACAGTGCCAGCCGGAGCGCTTCGCGAAAATTCTCCGCGAGTTCATCCAGAGCGGGATCGGTCGTCATATTTAGGGAGCCTAATGTCTTTGGGGCGGTGGGCGCAAGCACCCCGGAGTACGGAAAAACCCGCCCTCACCGGTTAGGCGAGGACGGGTTAGTCGGTGGCAGATGAGGGATTCGAACCCCCGTAGGCGTTGCCAGCTGATTTACAGTCAGCCCCCTTTGGCCGCTCGGGTAATCTGCCGAACGTCTTCAAGTGAAGACTTTGTCCGCAGTAACTGCGGGCAAGACAACTTTACCGAACATTTTCCGAAGTTACGAATCGGGGGTTCCACACCGCCTGCCCGCCCGGAAAACGGCCTACAGTCCGCGCTCAATCCGGGCCTGAACCTGCGCATAGAAGCGGTCCGCCTGCAGTTGCGTCACGGATCCCCATGCCACCGCGTTCGCCAGGTCCGCCCGTACACCGCCCAGCCGCTCGGCGGCACTGTCGGCGCGTTCGACGTCGGGCTCCGGGAGGGCCGAGGGGCTTGGCGCCAGGGCGGAGACAGGGCTGCTGTCGGCCGCCTGCGCCGGTACGGCGGCCGCAGTCCCCAATCCCGCGGCCGCGGCAAGGAACGACCCGGCGGCAGCAGTGCGCAACCGCAGCGCTGCGGGACGGCGGTTTGAAGGGCGGGGAGCTGGTAACTGCATGTTTTCCACCCCCTCAGCCTTTCCCATGCCCATGGGACATCGCCGGGCGTTTACTGGATACAGACTGGGAACCGGGCGCATCCGGACGGCGAACCTACTACGCTAAGTACCAGGAAAAGCCACCGACCCAAGGAGCCCAGACATGGCCAGCGAGTCCACGTTCGACGTCGTCAGCAAGATCGACAAGCAGGAAGTAGCCAACGCCCTGAACCAGGCGCAGAAGGAAATCGCCCAGCGGTATGACTTCAAGGGCGTCGGAGCCGAGGTGGACTTCAGCGGCGAAAAGATCCTGATGAAGGCCAACTCCGAGGACCGGGTCAAGGCCGTCCTGGACGTGCTGCAGTCCAAGCTGGTCAAGCGCGGCATCTCGCTGAAGTCCCTGGACGCGGGCGAGCCGTTCGCCTCCGGCAAGGAATACCGGATTGAGGCCTCCATGAAGGAGGGCATCGCCCAGGACCAGGCGAAGAAGATCAACAAGCTGATCCGCGATGAAGGCCCCAAGGGCGTCAAGTCCCAGATCCAGGGCGACGAACTGCGGGTCAGCTCCAAGTCCCGCGATGACCTGCAGGCCACCATGGCGCTGCTGAAGGGCGCGGAACTGGACGTGGACCTGCAGTTCATTAACTTCCGCTAGGTAGGGCGCGTATCACCTAGTCAGACGCGGATTATTGGACCTCAGTCCGCACAGAGTCCGCAGGACCGTCAAGGACCGCAGCCATGAGTTCATCGGCTGCGGTCCTTGTTTTGTCTTCCGCAGTCGGCCACAGGTGCGTGTAGGTATTCAGTGTGATGGATGGTTGTGCGTGGCCCAGGGCGCGCTGAACGGTTGCGACGTCGCAGCCTGAGGCGATCAGGGCCGAGGCATAGAAGTGCCTGAGATCGTGCAGGGTGAAGTTTTCCATCCCGCAGGCCTCGCGGACCTCGCGCCAGTAATATCCGGCCATTCCCCGATTCCAGAGATGCCCTCCGGTTGAAAACAGCCATTGTTCATCACCGTGAACACCTACCTGCTCAATGTGTCGGGCGATCATCTCGGTGAGGCGGGCAGAGACAAAGATGACTCGCTCTGAACCGTGCTTAGGGGCTACCACTTCCGCCACCTTGCGGTTCTCGCCCTGCACCTGCCGGTTGACCGTCAGCGTCCGTCGCAGGAAGTCGATATCCCCCACCTGCAGGCCGGCGGCCTCACCAAGCCTGAGACCAGCAAAAGCGCACACCGCGATGTAGGCCTCAAACCATTCCGGGGCAGCGCTTAGGGCGGCTGCCACCTGCTCAGTAGTCGGTATGGTCATCGCAACTTCGGCCCGGCGCTCCCTGGGCAGCTTGATATTGTCGGATGGATCCAGTGCGATCACTCGATCTGCTACGGCGCCCTTGAAAGCGGAACGCACCAGGTTGTAGCGGACCTTGACGGTAGCCGGGGACAACCCGGACTTTCGCGTCTCCGCGGGCAGCGTCATCGACTTAACCCACGCCTGTACGTGCGACGGCATGATCTTCTTCATCTGCACGTCGGCGAACGTTGTCGACTGCAGCGCTTGGGCCGCGGACAGCTTTGTCCCACGGGACCAGATCTGACGCTCTTCCCACTGCGTGAACCATTGCGCGAAGGTGATGGTCCCTGCTTTCGGATCCACATAGGTCCCCGTGACAACAGACGCCGTGACTTCGTCCAGCCACCGCTTCGCGTCTATCTTTCGAGGGAAATGCTTGGCATGCTCCTTGCCGGTTTCGTCACGGTAGCGGGCACGCCAGCGCCCGTCAGGCCTCTTCTTGATGCTGGCCATAGTAGGCCTCCAAGCATTCTTTCAAGACGCCTTCAGGGGTCAGCTTGAGAACCCGATCAGCCGCTTCCATGACGAAGCTGTAACGCTCCTTGACCCACTCGTCGGTGCTGTCACTGACAGAAATGTTGCTCGCCTCCAACAAGTCATGCCTGAGGGTCATCTGTTGCCCCAATAGGTCCTCAACATTCCGTGAGAGGTTGTTGGCAGCCCGCTCAACAGCCATGACTGAAAGCTCTACGTCCCGCAGCATCTTGCTTTCCTCTGCCGGAAGAATCATTTGTCCCACTAGAGCACCCAGGGCCTTTGCTAAACCGCGGGCTTCCCCGAGCCGTACCGGCCTCTCTCCTTTTTCGATTCTGGAGATGGTTGTTTGGTGGAAACCCTCCCATCCAGATTCAGTCATCAGCCTAGCCAGCTCGCCTTGAGACCAACCGTGCTCTTCCCGGATCCGCTTCACAGACGCGATGAAGTTAGCTTCTTCATCCGCTCCTGGACCACGAGTGTCTTCATTCTTCATCATTCCCCAACGGTCCCACAGATCAGACTAGACAGTCAACACAAACTAGTGTTACGGTCCTTTGTGTTCGCTCCTCAACACAAACTGATGGGATCAGGATGGAAACGGTACGCGCCATGAAACTGCTAACTCTGGACGAGGTGGCAGAGATGCTGCGGAAGTCACCCGCACAGATGCGCTGGATGCGCCACAACGGGACTGGCCCCCGATCCGCCCGCCTCGGTGGCCGAATCGTTTACAGGGAAGCTGACGTCATCGACTGGGTAAACCAGGCATTTGAGGCCGGCAATTGAGTATGGGCAACTCAGACGCTGCATACGCAAAAAACCCCCACCGGAACGGCAATTCCAGTGAGGGCAAAGACAACTACTTGGGAGCAGGTCTCAACATGAAGACTACAGGGCAGGGCCACAAATGATCCAGACCGTCCTTGAACTCGACCTAGCCGACTACCCCGGCGACCGTGCCGGCTGGTACGACGCCTACCAGTTCGAGCGCCACGAGTACTGTCAGATCGCCGAACTCGCCCCCGGAACCTACGTCCGGCTAAACATCCACCGCTACCGACCATTGTCCACTTCGGATTTCTTCCGTAAGGACTTGATCTGGCAGGTCATCGGGAGGGACGCCCAGGCGCTCATGGAGTGGCGCAACCTTTTGGAGGGAGCCCCCGTTGCTGAACTCTGAAACCACTGTCCCGGACTACTTTGCCGCTGAGAGCTACAGCGATGTTCCTGTTCCTGCACCCCATGTGTCAGGAACGAGGAACACCAACATCCAGTACGGCGACGTCGCTGCCCTCCTCAGCGGAGACCTGCCCCCTGCTCCCCTTCCTGAAGTCCTCCAGAGGACCGATGGAATCGGTTTGTTCTACAGCGGCCAGGTGAACATCATCTTTGGTGAGCCTGAATCGGGCAAAACGTTTGTTGCTCTCGCCGGGATCGTGGAATGCCTGAGCGTCGGAGGCCGCGCCGTGTTCCTGGATATGGACCACAACGGGATGCAGTCGGTGATCGTGCGCCTACTGGATCTGGGAGCCGATGCCTCAGTACTGGCCGACACTGAGCGCTTCCGGTACAAGGAGCCTGAAGACCGCCAAGACCTCATGGAGACCATCTGGGATCTAAAACGCTGGAGGCCTGACATCGCTGTCCTGGACAGTATCGGAGAACTCATGCCAACCATGGGCCTCAGCTCCAACAGCCCGGATGATTTCACCCTGGCTCACACATCCGTGATGAAACCCCTAGCCATGGTGGGATCCGCCGTCGTGGCGATTGACCATGTAGCCAAGAACACTGATTCCAAGGCGCAAGGCCCAACAGGAACGGCTGCGAAATCCCGAGCCGTGGGCGGAACCATGCTGCGTGTGACGATCAAGGACGCTTTCACTCCTGGTCACGGCGGAGCCTGCTACCTAAACGTCAAGAAGGACCGGCACGGCGGTCTACGGGCCTCCTCGCCACGAGGGGACAAAGAACCTCTAGGCGGAACGTTCAAGCTGTTCCCGGACAACCACTTCTCCATCTACCCAGCAACCGACGGTGAACGCGCACCCGAAGCAGTCCCAGCAATCGACCTAGCCGAGCTGCAGCGACTTGCCCCTCCTCCTTCCAGTGTTCGAGATGTGAAAGACCGTCTCAAGTGGAGCAGCGACCGCGCCAGCGCAGCCCTGAGGGTATTCCGTCAGCAGGGATCGCCTGTTCCTGTTCCTGTTCCTCACACAGAGGGTGGAGGAACAGGAACAGCGCCAACGCGGCACATGGTCCCTGTTCCTGAACTGTTCCCGGAGTACGAGGAACGCACAGGACTGGCGTCATGATGAAGCCCTGCGAAGTATGCGACGAGCTGAGCGAGCAGTCGCGTTGCCCCGAGCATCGGCCCACACCCAAGCCCAAACCCAAGGCCAACCAGGCAGCCTACGACTCCCAGTGGAACCGCATCAGCAAGCAGGCACGCAAGGAACAGCCCTTCTGCCTCTGGTGCAACGCCACCACAGACCTGCAGGCAGACCACACCCCCGAAGCATGGGAACGCCGCGCCAAAGGACTGGCAATCCGGTTGCAGGATCTGCGCGTGCTTTGCGGCCCATGCAATAGAGCAGCAGGACAAGCACGCCCCGGACCCGGACAACGGACCTCAGAGGACCGTCCCGAACCCGTACAGATTCGCGCCCGACCAACAGGCCGGCTGCTGCGCCCAGGGGGGAAGGGGTCAACCGCACAGTCTTTGATCCCCGGGGCAAGGCAAAGTTTAAGTAACTCTCCTGGCACGCCCGCTGACCCTGCTCTGAGCAGCACTTGGTAGCCGGTCCTAAGGCCTCTATTAAGGCTGAGCCCCTGGACTTCACGGACTATCCTGCGGACCCCGCAGAGCGCCGTATCCGGTTCATCCATGACTATCTGATCGTGCCCCGCGGTCATGGTCAGGGTGAGCCGGTAGAGCTGCAGGACTTCCAGCAGGAAATCATCCGGGGCAGCTTCGCACCCGGTATCCGTAACGCTCTTGCTTCCATGAGCAGGGGTAATGGAAAAACGTCCCTGGCGGCCATGCTGGCGGTGGCTGAGATGTTTGTTGGCCAGTTCTCCGCTGAGGTGCTGGTGGTGGCCTCAGATCAGCGTCAGGCGGCGGTGACGGTCAAGCAGGCTGAGCGCATGATCAAGCTGAACCCCCTGCTCAGTGAGCGTGTTCAGGTGTTCAGCGATCGGATCTATGTCCCGCATACGGACTCCACACTGACGCCCCTGCCGGCGGAACCGGACGCCCTGAACTCGTGGGACGCAACCCTGATCATCGTGGATGAGCTGCACGTGGTGACCCGCGCTGTCTGGGAAGCGATCACGTCCGCATCGGGCAAGCGTCCGCAGTCCCTGACCCTGGCTATCTCAACGCCGGGAACCTCTGAGGACAGCATCATGTGGGATCTGGTGAAGCTGGGCCGCTCAGGTGAGGATCCTGCTTTCTTCCTGATCGAGTTTGCCGCCCCTGAGGATGCCAGCAGCGACGACCGGGAAGCGTGGAAGCAGGCCAACCCTGCCATGACCTGCGCTAAGCCGTTCCTGAGCCCTGACGGGCTGCTGGCGGCGCGTAAGACGCTGCGCGAGCCGGCCTTTCGCCAGCTAAGAATGGGCCTGTGGGCCAAGCAGGTGGATTCCTGGTTGGAGTTTGGTCAGTTCGAGGCGCTGGCGGACCCTATGCGCTCGGTTCCTGACCGGATGAAAGTCACGCTCGGTTTCGACGGTTCCAGCTCCGGGGACTCCACAGCCCTCGTTGCCTGCACCGTGGAGCCTGACCCGCACATCTTCGTTATCGGCATCTGGGAGAACCCCGGCACGCCCGGTTGGAGGGTGCCGCGGGAGGAGGTTACCGCTCACGTAGAGATGGCCTTTGACCAGTTCGACGTGGTGGACATGGCCTGCGATCCCTGGGGCTGGCGCTCCGAGATGGAGCAGTGGGCCAGTAAGCACGGCAGTAAACGGATCCTCGAATGGGACACCAGCCGCCGGACACGTATGGCACCGGCAACTGACCGGCTTTATCAGTTGATCGCCTCCAAGCAGATCACCCATGACGGGGATCCGGCCCTGGTAAAGCACTTCTCGAATTGCGTGGCCCAGTCGACCCCTCAGGGAACCGTCGTGACCAAGGACAAGCGCATGAGCAAGAAGAAGATCGATGCCGCGGTGGCAACCATTGCCGCCGTGGACCGGGCACAGCACCACTCCAACACCTCAAAAAAGAAACGGGTAATGGCCTTCTAATGACTGAATCTAACCTGCACAAGCTGCACACCAAACTGACCGGGGAACAGCCCCGCCTCAACCTCTTGGACTCCTACTGGAAGGGTGAGCAGGCTGCAGCCTTCCTGAGCCCCAAGTCCGCCCAGGCTATCGGTGGCCGGCTGCGGTCCCTTTGCGTGAACTATCCCCGCCTTGCCGTCACGTCCATCGTGGACCGACTGCGGCTGACCGGCTTCATCCTGGACGGCGGCACGCAGGCAGACCCGGCGCTCTGGAAGCTCTGGCGCATGAACGGGATGCTTGAGGGCCAGAACGAGGCAATCAAGGACGCACTTGTTTACGGGCGCGGCTACGTGGTGGTTTGGGCCGGCCCCCGCGGCGTACAGATCACCGTGGAATCCCCCCGGCAGATGACCGTCCGCCGTGACCCGGCAACCCGTGAAATCGTGGACGGGATCAAGCGCTGGAAGGCTGACGGCTATGGCTGGTGCACCCTCTACACCGGCACGGAAATCACCACCTACCGCACCGCCAACAAGGTCACGGACGACTGGGAGAGCGTGGGCGCCGGGGACTGGCAGCAGCACGGCGAACCGCTCCCCAATCCTCTGGGAGTCCCGCCCATCGGGCAGATCCTGAACCGTGACCGGCTGCTCGACTTCGACGGCATCAGCGAAATGTCCGGCATCCTGGACCTGACCGACGCGCTGAATAAGATCCTTGCCGATGCAATGGTCACCAGTGAGGACTATGCCCGCCCGCGCCGCTGGGCCACCGGGCTGGAAATCATGGAGGACGAGGACGGGAATCCGGTGGATCCGTTCGGTGACGGCCCCCGGAAGGTTTGGACCAACGAGGCCACCGAGGGCAAGTTCGGTCAGTTCACCCAGGCGGATATGTCCGGCTTCGAGACAATGGCAAACCTGATCATCTGCCAGATCGGCGCGATCAAGGGACTCCCTTCCCACTACATCGGACTGCAGACCGATCAGCCCCCGAGCGCCGACGCGATCCGCTCCGCTGAGGCATCCTTGGTCAGCCACGCACACGCCCTGATCCGCATGTTCGGTGCTGACTTCGCATGGATCGCCGCCCTGGCAATCGCGGTCAGGGATGGAGTGGACCCCTACACCGTGGACATACAGAGTGTGTTCGCCAACCCGGAAACCCGCACCCAGGCGCAGGCATCGGACAGTGCCGCCAAGCTGGCCGGCATCGGCGTCCCGCTGGAATCCCTGCTGAGCGAGGAACTGGGATACGACCCGGACAAGGTCAAGGACATCATGGACAAGCGCCGCGCTGAGCAGCTCACAACGGCTGCAGCGGACCTGGGGCGGCTGGTGGCATGACCTACGAGGACAACGTCACGGCGCTGGCAGAGCAGACCGCCAGCGCCGTGGGAGCCCTGTTCGAGGCACTGGCCGCAGACCGGCTGGACGAGGACGACTTCAGCACCGCCGCATCCACCCTGATCAACACGGCCAAGGCCAAAGGCGTGACGTTGGCAGAGCTGACCCTAGGCGGCTATCTGGAAAAGGCACTGGGATACGTGCCGGCCTTCGCCGGGATCACCCCGGAAGATGCCGCGTCCCGGCTGGTTAAGGCGCTGGCCACCATCACGGCATCGGACCTGGATACCGGGATGCAGTTGGACCGGCTGGCCCGCTCGGAAGTCCTGGACGCTGCGGCCACCGGCTTCGAGGAAGCTGTCAGGCGCAGCCCGCACGTGGACAGGTACACCCGCGGACTGGAATCCAACGCGTGCGAGCTTTGCGTCTGGCTCTACAAAGACGGTTACGAATACCCCGCCACCAAACCTATGCACCGGCATCCCGGCTGCACCTGTCACCCCGTTCCCGTAGTCAATCGAAAGGTATAACCCATGACTGATCAGATCACCGAGCAGACCGAAGAAACCGCCCCGGAAAGCACTGAGGAAACCGCCCCCGCCGCTGAGGAAACGGAAGCCACGCCGGAACCTGCACCGGAGCCCAAGACCTATGACGAGAGCTACGTCAAAGCGCTGCGGAAGGAATCAGCCGGCTACCGGGAAAAGGCCAAGCGCGTGGACGAGTTGGGAGCCCGGTTGCACACTGCCCTGGTCAAGACGGACGGACGGCTGCAGGATCCCTCAGACCTGCCCTACGAGCTGGAACACCTGGACGATCCCGAAGCCCTCACAGCGGCCATTGACGCCCTGCTGGCAGCGAAGCCCCACCTTGCCAGCCGCCGCCCTTCCGGCTTCATCCATCAGGGAGCCACACCTGAGGCTGGCGCTACTGTTGGTCTTGCTGGGCTACTCAGGGCCCACGCGAGCTAAGGGGAACCAGTGGCAAGCTACGAGAAAATCTACGAAGTGCTGAACGGCGGTCCGAGTAGTTCGTGGATCGGTGAAAGGCTCGACGGATTGACTGTCGACCAAAGGATTGCCGCCGCGAACGTGATCGCACTGGCTGCCATCGCCGAGGAGCTGAGTTTGATCGCTCAGCACGGCATAGGCCAGTCAGAGCAGTAGTTGTGAACGTATACCCCTAGGGGTATCATGAAAGGGACAGGCCCGGTGCCTGTCCCTTTCGCTTGTCCCGGTGGCCAGCGTGAAAACCCAAACCCCTTTTCACGTTAGGAACACCCTCATGGCACTTGACTCCACTACCGACGCTGCGGAACTGACCCAGGAAACGGTCATCAAGCAGCTTGTCCAGCCGCTCTCGGCTTCCTCGCAGTTCCTCGCCGCCGGCCCCCGCATCATCGACACGGCCGGCCCCGTCCGCATCCCCAAGCTGGGAAGCTCCACAGTCTCCACCCCGTGGATCGCGCAGAACGAACTCATCCCCGACTCCGACATCGATTTCGATGAGATCCAGCTCCTGCCCTCCACAATGAAGTCCCTCAAGACGCTGACGAAGTTCAGCAACGAACTCAGCCGGCAGTCGGTGATCGCCCTGGATGCTGCCATTCAGCAGAAGCTGGTTTCCGACGTCGCTGCGGCGATGGATACCCAGCTCTTCTCCGCTTCGGGTGATGGCATCACGACTCCCAAGGGCCTCTTTGCCTACACGGGAACCCAGGCCCTCGCTGTCGGTGGAGCCCTCACGCTGGACCACCTCCTCGACGCCCAGGGCCTCTTCATGGGAGCCAACGCGAACGTGGACGCCGCCAAGTGGGTATTCACCTCGGGCGACTTCATCAAGCTGCGGAAACTGAAGGACACCCAGGGCCACTACCTCGTGCAGCCCGACGTCGCACGCGGCGCAGGCTTTACCCTCTTCGGAGTCCCGGTCATCATCTCCAACCGCGTCCCGAACACGACCGGAGCGACCCCGACCGGCCGCGCCGCGCTGGTGGACTTCTCACAGATTACCGTGGCCCGCGACGTCGCCCCGGCCGTGAAGCTCCTCGACCAGACGTTCGGGGACTACGACCAGCAGGCCATCCGAGTTGTCTACCGCCTGGACGCCGCCCCAGTGAACCCTGAGGCAATCGTCACGTTCTCCGGGATCAGCCGCTAGAGACCCGCCGCGGGAAGGGTCGCGTTTGAAACGCGACCCTTCCTCTGGTTCCGGGAAAGGGGACCATATGGAACTCATCATCAACACGCCGGCGACCCTCACCGCCGCCCAGGCTGCAGCAGCTCTAGGGAAAACAGGCACCGGCTACACCTTCGAAACGGCCTATGGCGACGTTCCTGAGATTCCGGGAATGTGGCTCACCTCTGAAATGCTCACCGGCACGCCGACGCAGGCCGGATCCTGGACGCTCCCCCTCGCAGACCGCTACGGCAACCCCGTCGACTTCCCCCTCACAGTGGTGGACCCGACGCCCGCCCCTGAACCGGAACCGCCCACGGAAGACCCCGCGCCGTCAGACCCTGCACCGGGCGACCTTCCGCCCACGGTCCTGGCCTTTATGGGAATCCCGGCAACACCGGAAACGCTCGCACTGGCACGGCAACACGTCCGCGTGGTGACCACATTTGTCCGGGCGTACACCAGAGGCAAGGGCTTCGATCTGGACGGGCTTCCCGGCGTGGATCTGGCGGACGTGATCGTTTCCGCTGCAGCCCGCTACCTCCTGAACCCGCAGCAGCTCACCCGGCAGACACTGGGAAACCAGTCCGTAAGCTACGCCGCACTGGAAGGCTTCACACTGGCCGAGAAAGCTGTCCTGAACCAGTACCGCAGGCGGGCATCATGATCGGGGCACCGTACCTGTTCGCAGAAACGATTACCCGCAAGGCCCGGAACGCTATGGATACGGACCAGACCATTCCGGGCTGCTCAATACAGCAGGGAGTCAGCACCGAGCCCACAGAGCCGGGACGCCCGCACCTGGTCATAACGGAAATGGTGGTCTTCGTGCCGGCCCAGTATGCGGACCAGCTCACCCCTGAGGACAAGCTGATCCTCCGCGGTCAGGAATACAGCATCGAGGGCCAGCCGATGCCGGAAACCAGTGTCCTCACCGGATCCCGAGCCATGACGCCCGTGGCCGTCCGCCGGGCTCAGGGATGATCCCCTAGTCCGCAGAAAGTCCGCAACAGGTCCACAAACACACCTATTCAGGCATGCACGGCCAACCATATGAAGCCCGGAAACTAGCGGTAAAACGACTCAGACCGTCACGCCCAATAATGGGCTAGAGGTTCATTAACTTCCGCTAACCGGCAGTTCCCGGGTTTCCCACTTCCCGGCAGAACGACGACGGCGCCGCCTCCGGTTTGAACCGGAGAGCGGCGCCGTTCGCGTTTGGCGGCCTGTGGTCTTACAGGGCGACTGGGTTTACAGGGCGACGTCCTCGGCCGCCGGGCCGTCCTCGCCAAAGTCCTGCAGGTTCTCTCCACCCACGGGCTCCCCCATCCAGGTGAGCAGCTGCCAGGGGCCGAGCCCGCCCCCGGGCAGTTCCTCGGCTTCCATCACGGCAACGCCGGTGTTGCTCAGGGCGTTCTGCACAATGAAGTCCGGCCCCACGTTTTCCGCGCGGGCGGTCGCCCAGGTGCGGATGATGGCACCGTGGCTGAAGATGGCCGGTGCTTTCAGGCCGGCACCGGCCAATTCCCGGACCACGGCGTCGAAGCGGGCCAGCGTGGCGGCGCCGTCCGGGCCGCCGGGCATCCGCACGCCGGTATCCCCCTGGACCCAGCGGTACACCGTTTTCAGGTAGGTAATGATCGAGTCGCGGTCATTGCGCATTTCCAGTTCGCCCGCCGAGACTTCACGCAGGCCGTCCCGAATCTGCACCGGAAGGCCCAGGGCAGCCGCCAGGGGTGCTGCCGTCAGCTGGGTGCGGGTCAGGTTGGAGGCGAAGATCCCGTCAATGGGTTCGGCGCCCAGGGCTTCCGGAAGGGACGCGGCCTGTTCCAGTCCCAGTTCGGTCAGCCCGGGGCCCGGAACATCGGTGTCCAGGAAATGCCCGATGTTTGACGGAGTCTGACCGTGTCGGATGAGTAAAAGGCGCATTCCCGAAGCCTACTTCCTCCCCTTCATTCCGGCAGGCTGGGGCTAGGAGCCCAGCGACCGACCGGCCATCCGCTCCAGCCGCCGGATGCGGTCCGCCATCGGCGGATGGGTAGCGAGGAGGCCGCGGACCCCGGAACGGAAGGGGTTGGCGATCATCAGGTGGGCGGCGTTGGCAAGCTTCTGGTCGGTGTCCGGCAACGGTGCACGCTGGGTTCCGGTTTCCAGTTTCCGCAGCGCCGATGCCAGCGCCAGCGGATCATCGGTGAGCTTCGCACCGTCCTCATCCGCGTCATACTCGCGGGTGCGGCCAATGGCCATCTGGATCAGGGAAGCCGCCAGGGGCGCCAGCAGTGCCATGGCAATGGTGGCCAGCGGGTTCGAGTTCCGCCGGTCACCGCCGCCGAAGAACAGCAGGAACTGGCCCAGCGAGGTGATGACGCCGGCAATGGCAGCCGCCACCGAGGAGGTCAGGATGTCACGGTTGTAGACGTGCATCAGCTCATGGCCTAGCACGCCGCGCAGCTCACGCTCATTGAGCAGGGCCAGGATCCCCTGGGTGCAGCACACCGCTGCATGCTGCGGGTTGCGGCCGGTCGCGAAGGCATTGGGCGCCATGGTGGGTGAGATGTACAGCCGAGGCATCGGCTGGCCGGCCCTGGCGGAGAGTTCACGGACAATCCGGTACATTTCCGGAGCCTGCGCTTCAGTGACAGGTACGGCGCGCATGGCGCGGATGGCAAGCTTGTCACTGTTCCAGTAGCTGTATGCCGTGGTGGCCAGGCCGATCAGCAGGAAAATCCAGATATACGCGGGGCTGCCCGTTCCGCTGGACAGCAGGGCACCAATACCCAGCAGCACGGCGAAGAGCACGCCGAACAGCGCCGCAGTCTTGAGGCCGTTGTAATGGTGATGCACGTGGTTCCTTTCAGGCAGGCCGATGCCGGCCTGCATCCAACTGGTGAGTCCATAAGCTTCAACGTTTAACCTGGGCGGGGTGTTCCTGACGGCATCGGCCCGCAGGCCCACAGCACCCCGGTCGCCTGACTCACGGCCCGAGTGGCTCACGGTCCGAGTGACTCTCGGCCCCGTGACTCCCCGCCGGGCTCAGGGCTCGGGATGCAGCGCGTCGTAGCGGGCAAACCTCGGCTGGGTGCGGGCCAGCAGGGCCACCAGTGCCAGGCAGATCAACCCGCCAAGGACGGCGGCCCACCCCTCCCCCGCGAAGGAGGCATTCACGCCCGCCACCAGATCGCCAAGCCGCGGGCCTCCGGCAACCACCACCACAAACACTCCCTGCAGCCTGCCACGCATGGCATCCGGTGTCGCCGACTGCAGGATGGTGGAGCGGAACACTCCGCTGATCGAATCGGCAATGCCGGCGCAGGCCATTGCGACGGCGGCCGGAACCAGCCATACCGAGGGAACCTCGCCGTCGTTGTGCCCGGCCAGCACCACAACGATGCCGAACGCCGTGACGGAGAGCGCCCACGCAGCCACAGACCAGAGCACTGCCAGCCCCTGCCGGCGGACCAGGCCTAGGGGGCCGGAAAAAAGGCCGGCCAGGAAGGCACCCACAGCGGTAGCCGCCAGCAGCACCCCGACGGTGGTGGCACCGCCGCCCAGCATCAGCGCCCCGATGGCCGGCAACAGGGCCCGCGGCTGGGCGAACACCATGGCGCACAGATCCACCACAAACGTCATCCGGATATTCGGCCGGGTGCCCAGGAACCGGAACCCCTCCATCACCGAACCCAGCCCTGCCTTCTGCACCTTGCCCACAGGGGGCATGGGAGGCAGGCGGTACAGCGCCCACATGGCAGCGGTGAACGTTACGACGTCGATCGTGTAGGTCCAGCCGTAGCCCACGCGGGCCACCAGCACGCCGGCCAGCAGGGGCCCGGCCGTCATGGCCAGCCCGAAGGTCATCATGTTCAGCGCGTTGGCGGCGGGCAGGAGCTCCGGGCGGACCAGCCTCGGGATGATGGCGCTGCGGGCCGGCTGGTTGAGGCCGCCCGCGCCGGCATTCACCGCCACCAGGAAGTACAGCAGCCAGACGTTGCCCAGCCCCGCCCAGGCCTGGGCAGCAATCCCAATGGTGCTGGCCCACAGCAGCACGGAGGAAAAGAGTGCAACCTTGCGCCGGTCATAGGCGTCCACCACAGAACCGCCGTAGAGTCCCGCGAGCACCAGCGGCACCAGGCCCACCAGCCCGAGCAGGCCCACATACAGGCTGGATTCCGTCAGCTCGTAGACCTCCAGGCTCACAGCCACCAGTGTCAGCTGCGTGCCGACAGCCGAGAGCGCCGTTCCGGTCCACAGCCGGCGGTAGTCCGGGCTTTCGCGCAGCGGTGTGAGGTCGGCGAGCAGTCTTGGCACCCGAGCAGTCTAGGTCCGCGGAGCCCGGGATCCGGGGCACCACGCGCACAAGGTAATAGCAAGCATGCTTAGGATGGGGTGGGCTGCTTCTTAGCAGCTGCTGTGCCGATCCGAACGCCGTTCCGCCTCGAGGAGTGATCACCGTGTTTACCCGCAACGTTGCCGATGGAATCCACCGCATTGAACACGCCTACGTCAACGTCTACCTGGTGGAGGACGGCGACGGCGTGGCCGTGATCGACGCCGGCCTGCCCGGTATGTGGCCGCACCTGACCGGCGCCCTGGATGAACTGGGCTACGGTCCCGGCGACGTCCGGGCCCTCGTGCTCACGCATGCCCACTTCGACCATGTCGGTACCGCTGCGCGCCTGCGGCAGGAGTACCGCACGCCCATCCTCGTCCACGACGCGGACCGCTACATCGCCGCGCATCCGTACCGGTACGAGCATGAGAACAACCGCTTCCTGTATCCGCTGCGGTACCCCAAAGCTGTTCCGGTCCTGGGCGCCATGACCGTGGCCGGGGCGCTGAATGTCCGCGGCGTGACTGACGTACACAGCCTGACCGACGCTTCCGGGGCCGCACTTCCGGGCACGCCCCGGATCCTGCATACACCCGGACACACGGCCGGGCATGTGGCCCTGCACTTCCCGGAACGCGGAGTGCTGATCTGCGGGGATTCCCTGGTCACACTAAACCCCTACACCGGCACCACAGGGCCCCAGATAGTCTCCGGGGCCGCGACAGCCAACAGCCCTGAGGCGCTTGCTTCGCTCTCCGTACTGGCTGAAACGGATGCGCCGCTGCTGCTCACCGGGCACGGCGAGCCGTGGCGGGACGGCGCAGCCGCAGCCGTGGAACAGGCACTGGCGCGCGGGGCCTCCTGACGGACCCTCTCCTGCCGCAGGGCAGCTACCCCTCAGCCTCCGACAGGTCCTGTTCGAGTACCGCCAGCAGCCGGGAGTCGCCGATGGGCCGGAAGTGTCCCATGCTCTCCAACTGGATGTTCCGTGCGCCGGCGAGGTGGCTGCCGGCCGGTATATGCGGGTCGAAACTGCTGTAGACCGAGGTGATCCGGGCATTCACGTCCTCGTTGCGCAGCAGCTGCTGAAGGAAGGGATCCCGCGGGGAAAACACCCGGATGCTCGCCAGCGGAAACAGGTTGGCGTACACCGAACCGGAAAACGGGGTGTTGACGGCGATCATCCGGGCTACCCGGCGGGAGCCCTCCGGCAGGGTCATCAGCTGCTTGCCGATCAGCCCTCCCTTGCTGTGCGCCACCACCAGCACTCCCTGCAGGTCCTTTTCCAGCAGGTAGCGTTCCACCAGCACGGCTGCATCCCCGATGACTCCCCTGTTGTAGCCCAGCGGAGCCACGGTGTGCACCGGATGCCCGCGTTCAAACAGATAGTCGGCCAGCGGGCGCAGGAACTGCCAGTTCTCATAGACGCCCGGGATCAGCACCACCGGGGCCCGCTGCGGGCCCTCGGGATGCAGATAGGCAGACGGATCGCGGCGGAGGAAAAAGTTGCGCACCTGCCAATAGGCCACATAGGCATAGTCCGAGGCCCAGCCGCCGGCCTCCCGCGCCCACCGGAACATGCTCCCGCTCCGCCGCGGGCGGACACCGGGCGGCGTTTCGCTGCCCCGGCTATCCGGTACCCGCGTCACTGTGCCGGAACCGCCGAGCGCAGCAGGGCGGCGGTTTCCACCGGACGGGTATACATCATGACGTGCGGCTGGCCGGGAAGCTCCATTGTTTGGGTGCCGGGCCGGGCCGCTGCCAGACGGGCCACCCAGTCCGCGCGGACCACCGGATCCTTACCGCCGCGCACCAGCAGCACCGGGGGCCGCACCTCCCGGATCCGCTCCTCCATCCGGTGCCGGATCATCACCGGCAGGGTCTTCAGGTACCAGCGCGGGCCGGCCCGAAACAGGTAATCGGTCAGCAGGATCCCGTTGATCGCCGGGGGCTCACCCAGACAGTCCTGCAGCAGCCGCAGGGCCTGCAGGGGAACATTGCGTTCGGCGTCGTTGATGGTGGGGCCCAGCAGGACCACCGAGGAGGCTTCTTCCGGGGCGGCGAGCGCCATTTCCACCACCACTTGGCAGCCCATCGAGTGGCCTACCCACTGCGCCCCGTGGATACCGGCGGCCGCCAGCGCTTCGGCCGCCACCGTACCGAATTCCTCCATCTGCAGCTGCCTTGGCGGCTTCGGGGCGCTGCCGAATCCAGGCAGTTCCAGGGTATGAACCGTGGCGGTTCGCACCAGTTCCCGGATCAGCGGGCCGAAGTACCGCTGCGAGGCCCCGATTCCGTGCACCAGCACCACCCCCGCGTCGGGCGGCGGCGCCACCCCGCCGTCGTCGTGCCGCCGGTAGGTACGCAGGTCAACCCGGGTATCCCCCACCTCCACGCGCTGGAATTGCATTCGTGCGTCTGCTGCCGGCACTGCGTCCCTGCTTCCCTGTGCTGCGTCTCTGTGCTGCTTCATCCTGCTGCTGTGCTGCAACGCCCAGCGTACCGGGACCGGAACAGGTAAGGCGATGCTTATTATGAGTAACTCAGATTAAGCATGTACGATGAATGCCATGACACGCACAGCAGCAGCAGAGGAAACCACCGCCAGGTGGTCCGCTGAGCTGCGCTCGCACGGCCGTCGGGTCACCAAGCAGCGCCTGGCCGTGCTTCGCGCCGTTGATACCGCACCGCACACGGTGGCGGACGACGTCGCGGCGGCCGTTCGAACGGATCTGCCGGACATCACCCTGCAGTCCGTCTATGTCATTCTTGCGGACCTGGTGGAAACCGGCTTGGTGCGGAAGATCGAACCGCCCAACTCCCCGGCCCGGTATGAAACCCGGGTGAATGACAACCACCATCACGCGGTGTGCACCGGCTGCGGGCGGATCGAGGACGTGGACTGCGCCGTCGGCCACGCCCCGTGCCTTACTCCGGCACATTCCACCGGCATGAGAATCCAGATTGCCGACGTGCTCTACCGCGGGCTTTGCACTGACTGCGCCGAAGCAGCCGCGTCCTAGCCCGCATTCAGACTTTCCCCTCCCTTTTGTCAGCACCAGAGAAAGAACAAGTATGTCCAACTTCACCACCACGCAGACCGGTACCCCGGTTGCCAGCGACGCACACTCGCTGAGCACCGGTGCCGACGGCGCCGTTGCCCTTCACGACCGTTACCTGGTCGAGAAGCTGGCCCAGTTCAACCGGGAGCGGATTCCGGAGCGCATCGTGCACGCCAAGGGCGGCGGCGCATTCGGTGAGTTCGTTGTCACCGAGGATGTCTCCAAGTACACCCGTGCCGCTGTCTTCCAGCCGGGCGCCGTCACCGAGACCGTCCAGCGGTTCTCCTCCGTGGCCGGTGAAATGGGCTCCCCCGACACCTGGCGCGACGTGCGCGGCTTCGCGCTGCGTTTCTACACCACCGAGGGCAACTACGACATCGTTGGCAACAACACCCCGGTGTTCTTCATCCGCGACGGCATCAAGTTCCCGGACTTCATCCACTCGCAGAAGCGCCTGCCGGGCTCCGGCCTGCGCGACGCTGACATGCAGTGGGACTTCTGGACCAACTCCCCCGAGTCGGCACACCAGGTCACCTACCTCATGGGCGACCGCGGCATCCCGCGCTCCTGGCGTGAAATGCCCGGCTTCGGCTCGCACACCTACCAGTGGATCAACGCCGCCGGCGAGCGTTTCTGGGTGAAGTACCACTTCACGTCCAACCAGGGCAACCACGAAATCACCGGCGCCGAAGCCGAGCGCATTGCCGGTGCGGATGCGGACTACTACCGCCGCGACCTGTACGAGAACATTGCCAACGGCAACTTCCCGTCCTGGGACCTGCACGTTCAGGTCATGCCGTACGAGGATGCCAAGACCTACCGGTTCAACCCGTTTGACCTGACCAAGGTCTGGCCGCACGCGGACTACCCGCTCATCAAGGTGGGTACCCACACCCTGAACCGCAACCCGGAGAACTTCTTCGCGCAGATCGAGCAGGTTGCCCTGTCCCCCGCGAACCTGGTTCCCGGCATTGACGCCAGCCCGGACAAGATGCTGATGGCCCGCATCTTCTCCTACCCGGACGCCCAGCGTTACCGCGTCGGCGCCAACTACAACCAGCTGCCGGTCAACGCACCGAAGGCTCCGGTGAACAACTACTCGCAGGACGGCGCCATGCGCTTCTCCTACAACTCCCCGGAGACTCCGGTCTACGCACCTAACACGCTCGGCGGCCCCGTGGCCGACGCTGCGCTGGCCGGCGCAGGCAGCTGGGAGAGCGACGGCGCACTGGTGCGTTCCGCGCAGACCCTGCACTCCGAGGACAGCGACTTTGTCCAGGCCGGTACCCTGTACCGCGAGGTCTACGATGACGCCGCCAAGGAGCGCTTCCTGGAGACCATCACCGGTGCCATCTCCGGCGTGCAGCGCCCGCACATCCGCGAAGCCGCGATCCAGTACTGGACCAACGTTGACGCGACCCTCGGCGAGAAGCTGCGCCTCTCCCTGGCCCAGGGCGAGACCACGGCCAACGAAAAGGCCGAGTTCGTGGGAGTTGCGGAGTAACTGCTCCCGCACCTGCTGACACCGGTTTCCGGTAGGTCTGCATAAAACATGGCAGCGGCCGGTCCCTTCGGGGGCCGGCCGCTGTTGTGTTGCCTCTGTTCCGTCTACCGGTTCGGCCAGTACGCGATAATCAGCAGCGTCACCAGGAATCCGGTGAGGAAGTTCAGCTTCAGGAACCGCTTCCACCCCGCGTTGGCGGCGGCGGACCCGGCATCCGTAATCCGCAGGAACGGGAGCAGGTTGAGGATGTAGGGCAGCGCCAGCAGCGCGCCCAGCAGTGCTGGCCAAGGGGTCAGCAGCATCAGCAGGCCCGCAGCCAGATACGCTGCCGCGGCAAGCCATACCACCGGCCGGGCGCCCAGCACGGTGGCAATGGAACCGATGCCGCCCTCCCGGTCCGGGACCACATCCTGCACCGCGCCAAAGGCCTGGCTGGCCATCCCCCAGAGGAAAAAGGCGCCCAGGACGGCCCACAGGCCCGGCGTGAACTCCGCCCCCGCAAGCACCAGTGCGTAAACGGCCGGACTGACAAAGTGCGTGCTGGACGTCATCGAATCCAGGAACGGGCGTTCCTTGAACCGCAGGCCGGGTGCACTGTACGCGATCACGGCGAACACGCTTACGGCCAGCACCAGCCAGGACAGCGGGCTCCCCAGCAGCACCAGCACCGCGAGGAAGGGAAGATTGGTGGCCAGCGCCGCCCACAGCGTGGTGCGGTGGAAGCTGCGGTCCAGGACGGCACCTTCCACGCCGCCCTTGCGGGGGTTGTGCAGGTCCGACTCGTAGTCGAAGACGTCATTGATCCCGTACATCGCCAGGTTGTAGGGAATCAGGAAGTACAGTGTCCCGATGATCCAGGCCGCATCGATCCGTCCGGTGGTCAGCAGGTACGCCGCTGCGAACGGATAGGCGGTGTTGACCCAGGAGAGCGGCCGGGAGGACACCAGCAGCATCCGCAGGGTGGTGCCGGCCGTTCGGGTGGCGGTGCCGCTCACAGGTTCTCCTTGGCATTCGGAGTAGTCCGTGTCCCCGGTTTGGCGGCGACGGGTTCAGGCGCCCGCCCTGGCAACAGCACCCAGACGGCGGGCAGCAGCAGCACGGCGGCAATCGGATAAGCGAAATCCTCCACCGGCGCCGTCCCGATGAAGGCACCCGAGATGCGGTCCTCGTTGTACCAGAAGAGCCCCACCCGGATCATCACATTGTCAAAGACCGCGGTGAGTCCCAGGAGCACCGCCGCGGTGACGGCGGCTGCGGAACGGAAGAACACCGGCCTGCGGTGCCGTGCCGGCAGGGCCGCAGCGAATACCAGCGCGGCCGGGATCAGGAAGAAGGCGTTGAGAGTCCAATAGGTCATTGTTTTGCCCTGTCCCGCGCGGCAGCCATCCCGGCTGCAAGGCGCACCAGGCCGAAGACCACCATGGTGAGGTAGCAGAGGAAGGCCAGGAAAAAGATCTCCTCCACGGGCAGATGCGGAGCCAGGGTCAGGCCGAGCATAAAGGGGGTCTCGCCACGGTAGAAAATGTCCGCGCCGATTCCGCCGAGGTCCCAGCCGGTGAAGAACAGCACACCGATCAGCATCACGACGGCGGCCCGGCGGGCATCGGCGAAAAAGAACAGCCGAAATCTGTGGTCCAGCAGCGCCATGCACCCCAGGGAGAGCAGCAGGAAGAGCAGATACAACACACCCATCAGGCGTCATCCCCGGATGGCGGATGGACGGACTCCCCTGCCTGCCCGGCAGCAGCTGCGTCGCGGTCCGGGCGTACAGCCGCCGTGGCGGACCACGGGGCGGGTTCGGGCAGCGCCTCGGTGCCGGTGTCGCCGCGCAGCCGCTTGAGAATCAGTTCGGCACTGATCAGGCACATCGGCAGGCCGATGCCCGGCAGCGTCGAACCCCCTGCATACAGCAGGCCGTCCACCTTCCGGCTGGCATTCGAGCCGCGGAAGAAGGCACTCTGCTTCAGGATGTGCGCCGGACCGAGCAGGGTCCCGCGCCAGGAATTGAGATCGTTGACGAAATCCTGCGGGCCCACGGTGCGCCGGATAATGATGCGCTCGGCCAGATCCGGGATACCGGCCCAGGAGGAGATCTGCGCGATCACCGCGTCCGCCATCTTTTCGATCCGGGGATCACCGGCACCGTCGATTCCGCCCGCGCCCAGGGACGGATCCGAGGGAACCGGCACCAGCACAAACAGGTTCTCATGACCCTCGGGGGCGGCATCCGGATCCGTGGCACTGGGCCGGCAGACGTACAGCGATGCGGGATCCGGCACCGAAGTCTCCTTGCCGAAGATCTTCTCGAAGTTGGCTTCCCAGTCTTCGGTGAAGAGCAGGGTGTGGTGCCCCAGTTGCGGCAACGTACCCTCCACTCCCAGATGCAGCAGCAGCCCGCCCGGACCCGGCACACGGCGCTCCCAGTATTTTTCCGGGTACGTCTGCAGCTCCTCCGGCAGCAGCTGCGTTTCCGTATGGTGCAGGTCCGCGGCGGAGACTACCAGGTCCGCATCCAGCGACTCCAGGGAGCCGTCCGGGCGGCGGTACTGCACACCGGTGGCACGCGCCGTGCGGCCGGAGCCTTCGGTGTGGATCCGGGTAACTTCCGCTCCGGTGACCACCTTGGCGCCCTCGGCCTGCGCCAGGTCACCGATCACGGAGACAATCCGGTGGAACCCGCCCATGGGGTAAAGCACACCATCGGCGAGGTCCAGCCGGCTCATCAGGTGGTACATGCTGGGTGTGGTGAACGGCGAGGAGCCAAGGAACACCGCGGGGTACCCGAGGATCTGCCGGATCCTCGGGTCCGTGAAGCGTTTGGCCACGAAGCTGCTCAACGGTTCCAGCAGCAGGCGGGCCAGACGGGGTCCGCGCCGCAGCACGTCCGGGCGCAGCAACGGCAGGAAGGACGCGAAGGTCGAATACAGGAACCGCTTCTTCGCCATGGCATAGACCTCTTCCGAGGACTGAAGGTACTCCTCCAGGCGCCGCCCGGCACCTGGCTCCAGCGACTCGAAGAGGGCAATGTTGTCCTCGCGGGTGGCGGCAATATCGACGGGACCTGTGTCCCCTTCGAACAGCACCCGGTAGCCCGGATCGAGTTTGACCAGCTGCAGCTGCTCCGCCGCGGAGGTGCCCAGCAGGCGGAAGAAATGGTCGAACACCTCGGGCATCAGGTACCAGGACGGCCCGGTGTCAAAGCGGAAACCACCGGTCTCCCAGCTGCCGGCCCGGCCGCCCGTTTCCGGCTGCTTCTCCAGCACCGTGACCTCAAGCCCTTCCCGGGACAGCAGGGCCGCAGTGGCCAATCCGGTAATTCCGCCCCCGATGATGACGGCGGTGCGCGGCTGGGTTCTCATGGATGCTGTCCGTTCGGTTCGGCGTCATGGGGGGCAGCGGCCGGGACGGTGGCCCGCCGGGTAAGGACCGCGCGGGCAGCGATGCGGGCCTTGACGGGATTCGGGACACGGACGCGGGTGGTGCGCAGCCGGGCAGCCGGAGTGGCGCGGAGCCTGCGGGCCAGTTCGGTAAAGAGTTCCTGCGCCAGGACGACGGCGGCGCGGCACCCGGGCGGAAGCTCGGCAGCCGCGGCCCCGGAGACCAGCAGGTCCGCGTCGATGCCGTCCAGGATCCGGTTTTTGTCCGCCTCCGTGAAAGCATCGACGGTGACGCCGGGAAAATAGCTGCGGCCGAGGGTCTCAAAGTCCTGGGCAAGATCGCGCAGGAAGTTGACCTTCTGGAACGCTGCGCCCAGCCGCTGGGCCCCCTCACGCAGCCGCTTGGACTGGTCTTCGGGTATGGCCAGATCCTGCAGGAAACACTGCAGGCACATCAGTCCCACCACTTCGGCTGACCCGTAGACATAGTCATTGAAACTGGCTTCGGTGTGCTCGGCCCGGTCCAGGTCCGCCCGCATTGACGCGAAGAAAGGCCGGGTCAGGTCGGTCCCGATACCGGTGGCCCGGGCCGTCAGCGCGAAGGCGTGCACCACCAGGTTCACGCTGTATCCGGTGCGCAGCGCCCGTTCGGTGTCTGCTTCCAGTTCGTCCAGGAGCGCACCGATCCCTTCGCGCGGTATCTGTGCCGCGAGGGCCACACCGTCCACGATCTCATCGGCCAACCGCACAAGTGCGTAGATGGTTTCTATTTGCTTCCGCGTCTGCACCGGCAGCAGGCGGGATGCCAGGCCGAAGGACGTCGAATAGGAACGGATCAGCACCGCGGAGGTTTCCCTGGCCACGGTGTTGTAAAGGGCGAGGCCCTGCTCAGCCGCCATGTCCTAGCGTCCCCTGTTCACGGCGTCGTCTACCACTGCGGACAAGGCAGCCCGCAGGCCCGGCGTTACGGCAGGGCAGTCCAGGCGCTGCCGGGCACGGTCGGCGTAGTCACGCACCAGTTCCCGGGCGTGGTCCCGCGCCCCGGAGGACACCAGCAGGTCCCGTGCCCGGCCCGCCTCGCGCGCGGTCAGCGAGGGACTGCCGATCAGCTCCGACAGTTCGGCCCATTCGGGTTTGTCCGACGCATAGGAAATCAGCACTGTGCGCTTGCCCTCGCGAAGGTCCGAGAACGTGGACTTGCCGGTGGCGGTTTCCGAACCGAAAACACCCAGCAGGTCATCAACCACCTGGTAGGCGATGCCAACGTCCCGGCCGTAGAGGCCCAGGGTGGAGACCACCTCGTCAGGCGCCCCGGCGAGGACGGCGCCCGCCTGCAGCGGGGCTTCGAATGAGTAGACCGCTGTCTTCAGCCGTTCCATGTGCAGAATCTCGTCGATTGGCGGCGCGCCGGGATGGAAGGAAAAATCGACGTCGATCAGTTCACCGCCGGCAGAGGCAAACACGGCGTCGTCCAGGATTTCGGCGAGTCGCAGCCGTACCTCCGGGGCCACGGGTGAGCGGTCCAACAGGCGGAAGGCTCCCGTGAGCGCAAGGTCGCCTGCGATGACGCCGGCGGAGAGTCCGCGGTGCCGGGCTGCCCCGGTTTCGGCTCCGGCCGAGGAAGCCAGGTCTCGGTACACACCTGAAACGTTTTCCTGGCCGCGCCGGGTGAAATCCAGGTCAATGACGTCATCATGGACAATCAGCGCCGTGTGCAGCAGCTCAAAAGCGGCGCCGACACCGGCCGCTGCGGCCGTGTCGGTGCCCCCGAGATTCAGATAGGCCGTGAGCAGGATCCGCGGACGCACCCTTTTGCCTCCGGCGGTGGAATCCTCGAGTGTCTGCCAGAGGGACAGGTAGCTGGGTCCGAGCTTCGCTGCCCGGGCTTTGGCCCGTTCGAAGAACCGGTCGAGGACATCCTCAACCATGCCCTGGCCGGCAGATAAATCGAGCGGGGGGTGCGTCTCCATAGGTAAAGTAAACACGTATGCGACAAAGGGAAGAAATGACAGGCCACCCGGAGCAGGTTGTTCTGGTTGACATTGACGGCAGCCCGCTGGGTACACACGACAAAGCCACCGTGCATACCACCGATACTCCGCTGCATCTGGCGTTCTCGACGCATGTCTACAACCCTGAAGGCCGCCTGCTCGTGACCCGACGGGCACTGTCCAAGCTGACCTGGCCGGGTGTCTGGACGAACTCCTTCTGCGGACACCCCGGCCCCGGCGAGGCAACCGAGGACGCCGTACGCCGCCGCGCACAGCGCGAACTCGGGTTGGAGATCCGGGATCTGACCCTGCATCTGCCCGATTTCCGCTACCGGGCAGTGGATGCCTCGGGAATTGTCGAACACGAGATCTGCCCGGTCTATACCGCGGTGGCGGAGGCCGACCCGGTTCCCGCCGCGGATGAGGTCATGGACTGGGAATGGGCGGATCCAGCCCAGCTCGTCCCCGCAGTGCGGCTCACGCCCTGGGCATTCAGCCCGTGGCTGGTTCTGCAGCTCCCGCTGCTCTACCCCTGATCGGCACCTGCCGGGCGAAACCGCCGGCTCCACCGGAGCCAGGGGTACTCCTGCGGCCAGTGGCCGGCGAGGGTATGGAAGGCCCGGCGGAACCGCAACGCGACGCTGGCCCTGGTCTGGACTGCCCGCGGCGCCATCCCCACCACCAGAGCCCGGTCCAGCCGGCAGCGCCGCCGCGGGCCGAGGTGGAAGCTCAGGCACACGTCGTCGTGCATCTGCGCATCATGCCGGTGCACCTCGTTGCTGATCTCCTGCCAGGTGCCCGCGCGCAGCGCCATGTTCGAGCCGAAGACGGGCCACCGGGCCAGGGCTGAACCCATGGCCAGGAAGTAGGCGCCCAGATACAGGCCCGCGAGAAGCCGGCCCGCCAACGGCGGCATCCCGTAGAACACTCCCGGACCGCTGAGCACCTCCAAGTCAGGATCGGCAGCGAAGTTTTCCGCTATGCGCGCAATCCAATCCGCCGGCAGGACGCAATCCGCATCGCAGCGGGCAATGATGAGGTCCGCTTCGGTGCCATGCCCCCCGGTAGTCCCGGAGGCGGCGTCGTATCCCGCACTGGCAGCGGCCGGGATCCCCGGCTCGGGCTCAAACACCACCCGTGCACCGTAACGGCGGGCAATTTCCGCGCTGGCATCCGTGCTGTTATTGTCCACCACCACGATTTCCGCCGGGGGAACGCTCTGTTCCGCCAGGGACTGCAGGCATGCCTCAAGCAGGGCCGCGTCATCGCGGCACGGAATGACTACGGACACCGCAGGTAGCGCCGCGGAACGCGAAGAAGGCATGCGCTGAGTTTAGCGTGGCGCAGGCTGCCGGCTCCCCGGGCTTTCCGCTGCCTCTCCTGCGGACCGCCGTCCCGGGCTACCGTATGAGGATGATCGATGCACTGCTCCGGCCGCCGGCGAGCCGGAAGGAATTACTCGCCGACGCGGTGCGGGTGCTGGGCGTGCTGAGCGTCATCGCGGCGCTGGTGCTGCTCGGCCCTGTGGAAACGTCCCTGTTCCTGCTGGTTTTGCTCGGACTGCTGGTGGGCCGGGCGCTGGACATGCTGCCGGGCTTCGACGCCGTCTACGGGCTGGTACTGCTCCTGGCTGCCTGGAGCAGCGTGGCAGACCTGTATGCCCGCATTTCCTGGTGGGACCTGGTCATTCACTGCGCCGCCACGGGAGTCCTTGCAGCGGTGACCTACTTCCTGCTGGTGCAGTTCGGCGCGGTCCCGTCACTTCGGCGGCCCCACCGCCCGTCCCGCGCCCTGACCCTCGCGGTGCCCGTGCTGGTCCTGGCCATCGGCTTGGGGATGAGTGTGTTGTGGGAGTTCGGCGAATGGTGGGGACACACCTTCGTGGACTCGAGTATCAACGTGGGCTACGAGGACACACTCGCTGATCTCGCGGCCGGAGGGCTGGGCGCCCTGGTTGCCGGGATCTTCATGGGAACTGCGGTCCGGCGCTCGGGTGCCCGGATCGACACCGCCCTGCCGCGGAGCAGCAATCACCGGCAAAACACGGACCGCTGACCCCGGCAGGGTAAACAAAATAAGGCATCCCGGGCAGCTGCCCGGGATGCCTTATTTTGTGCAGATACCGCTTATGTCCGGTACCCGGCTGTCCTAACGGGAGAGGTAACGCTCGTGCTCGCTATGGGCACGGGCCACGGTTTCACGGATTTCTTCGATGTCCTTGACCTTGTCGCGGTACTTGATGTCCATCTTCATGATGTCCCGCTCCTCATCGCACAGAGCCTTGTAGACGCGCTCGCGCTCTTCCGGATCGGAGGTGTAGCTCAGGTCCAGGTAGGCGTCGGCGTGGCGGCGGGCGTTGTTCACGGCGGCCATGGCCTTGCCAGCCGGGCTGACCAGGGAAGCCACTACCGTGACGGCCAGGACACCCACAATGACGGAGAGCGAAAGGCCGGTGCTGATTTCGAAGACCGGGACATGCTCGCCGCCGTTGATGAACGGCAGGGTGTTTTCATGCAGGGCGTGCAGGACAAGCTTGACGCCGATGAAGGCCAGGATGGTGGCGAGGCCGTAGCTGAGGTAGATGAGGCGGTCCAGCAGTCCGTCAATCAGGAAGTACAGCTGGCGCAGGCCCATCAGGGAGAAGGCCGTGGCGGTGAAGACAATAAAGACGTTCTGCGTCAGCCCGAAGATGGCGGGAATGGAGTCGAGGGCGAAGAGAATATCGGTGCCGCCGATGGCCACCATCACGAGCAGCATGGGGGTGAGAACGCGCTTGCCGTTCTCGATGGTGAACATCTTGTCGCCGTCGTACTTATCCGACGTGTGGAAGACCTTTCGGGCCAGGCGAATGATGAAGTTATTCGCCTCGTCGTCGCCTTCGGTGCTTTCGGGCTTGAGCAGGTTGCCTGCCGTGATCAGCAGGATCAGGCCGAAGAGGTAGAAGACCCAGGAGAAGGAGTTGATCAGCGCGGCGCCGAGGAGGATAAACCCGGTGCGGGCAATCAGTGCGAAGACGATGCCGAAGAGCAGGACCTTCTGCTGGTCCTCACGGGGCACCCGGAAGCTCGCCATGATGATCAGGAAGACAAACAGGTTGTCTACCGACAGGGCTTTCTCGGTGATGTAGCCGGCGAAGTATTCGGTGCCCATCTGGGTGCCGCCCAGGAGCCACACAACAACGCCGAAGAGGATGGCCAGGCCCACGTAGATGGCGGACCAGACGGCCGCTTCCTTCAGCGTGGGGATATGCGCCTTGCGGATGTGGAAGAAGTAGTCAAAGGCCAAAAGGCCCAGAATGACAACAATGGTCACTCCCCAGACCAAGGGGGAAACAGTCATGAACGTCTGCTTTCGTAGGGTACGCCAAAGGAGCATAGGTCTCTCCCGCCAGCAAATGATGCTGGCCGCTGAACCCGGCGGAGCGTCGGTGCTCCACGTGTTGACGGATATCGGCGTTTTGGGATACTCCCCTACGAAGTTTTCAGTCTAACAGGACCAAATCCGCCTCCGTGTCCACGTCGCGTCCGTCCGCGAGGTCGGAGCAGTCCCGGACATCCACCAGTTCGGGGTGTGCCGCCAGGAATGACCGGGCACCGGCGTCCGTGTTCCCGGCCTCGGCAGCGGCGGGATCCTCCCCACCCATGACGCCCGGCCCGAGACTCCGGGCTGCAAGCGATACATCAAAAAGCACGGGGTGGCCCCGGTGCAGCCGTCCGTCCGCGTCCCGGTATCCGGCGGCGGCAATCCGTCCCGGCACCCAGGCCGAGCGGAGCCGGGAGACGGCTTCCGCAGTCAGGCCGGGCTGGTCAACCAACGCGACGAGCACCGCCGCGGGGCGCAGGGAAACCGCGGCAGCGATCCCCTGCCGGTAACTGGTGCCCATGCCGCGCTGCCAGTCCGGATTCAGCACCGTTCCGGCACCCGTCAGGTCGGCTTCGTCCAGGATGCGGGTGCTCTCAGCCCCCAGCACCACCAGTACGTCCCTACACCCGCCGGCCAGCAACACGCTGATTTGGTGTTCCACCAGGGGTCGGCCGCGGAAGGGCAGCAGTGCCTTCGGACCCCGGCCCAGCCGGGTGCCGGCCCCCGCAGCCAGCACCACGGCAGCCGTCACCGGTTCACTCATCGATTTCCCTTCCACCGCTGCCCTCACTGACTGGACCACCCTGCCTCAATGCCCGCCTGTTAAAACGCTGCAGCCACCGCGCAGGCTCCAGCGCGGCGGCCACACTATATGGTCAGGCTGTTCAGCCTTCGCAGTCCTTGCAGTAAGCGACGCCGTCTTTCTCCACGGCCAACTGCGAGCGGTGGCGGACGAGGAAGCAGGAGTTGCAGGTGAACTCGTCTTCCTGGGGCGGCACTACGCGTACAAGCAGTTCCTCGCCGGAGAGGTCGGCGCCGGGAAGTTCGAATCCCTCGGCTGCTTCGGCTTCATCGACGTCAACTACGGCAGACTGCTTATCGCTTCGCCGGGCCTGGAGTTCCTCGATGGAGGCGGTGCCGGCTTCTTCCTCAGTCTTGCGCGGTGCGTCGTAATCTGTAGCCATCTTCTCGGCTCACACTCCAAATCCGTAGTTGTCTTCTTCCGGGCACTCGATACTAGCCGACCATAACGGCTGTTCCGCTGCAGGATATTCCCATCGGATACTCCGACAGTCATTTTTCTTCAGGTTCGGCATCCGGCCCCGAAAATCCCCCCGGTATCCCAACGTGCCTGCACCTGTGCAGGTTCCGCCGTCCGGTGTTCCTCTTCCGGGGACAGTGTTCCTTTCCCCGCGACGGTGTTCCTTTCCCCGAGAACAGAGAAGGAGCGGACGGGCCCGTCCGCTCCTTCTCAAAACAACTTCCTTACGGCGCAGTGCCGCCCGGTTATGACTCCGGCTGCGGCTCAGCGGGAGACATCTTGTGATCTCCCCCGGAGGTGTAGCCGCCGGCGGGGCTTCCCGCCGCGGAGGAGCCGGACCCTGCCGTTGTGGAAGCAGAACCGGATCCCGAAGATGAACCGGTGACCTTGGAGGCAGCATCCTTGGCTGCACCGGTGACCTTGTCCTGCAGGCCCGGAGCCTTCTCCTTGGCCCAGTCGGTGCCATGGGACACCGTGTCCTGCACCTTCGGGTCCTTCCAAAGCTGCATCAGTTTCTCGCGGCCACCCTTGGAGCCTGCCAGGTAGCCCACGCCCATACCGGCCAGAAATACGAACTTCTTTACCATGGTCTTCCTCTTCTCCTGCCCTCACGGGGCCTCGATAAGTTCCGTCCACATGCACCCTACCGTCCAAAACGGCAGGTTCAACAGCCAGCTTACTATTTCAGGACGGATTCGCATCTTGGTCGAACAGGCGGGAGCGAATGAGGAAGCGTTTGCCTTCGGGTGCCTCGACGGAAAACCCGCTTCCCCGTCCGGGCACAACATCCACGGTGAGATGGGTGTGTTTCCAGTAGGCAAACTGTTCCCGGGACATCCAGAACTCCAGGTCCTCCCCGTCCAGGCTGAACACTCCCAGCAGGACATCCGCGTCCCCGGGCAGGAAGTCACCCTTCGGATAGCACATGGGCGACGAGCCGTCGCAGCAGCCCCCGGACTGATGGAACATCAGGGGCCCGTGGCGCTCGAGAAGGCTCCGCAGCAGTTCCTGCGCCGCGGCGCTCAGCGCCACCCGGGAGAATTCCTCCCCGGGCAGCGCCGCACCGGCGTTGAGCACTGAGTCAGGGGCAGCATCCATCAGTACCCGATCACCACCCGGCCGTCGACGTGGCCGCCGCGCAACTCGTCCATCACGGTATTGATCTCCTCCAGGCTGCGGATACTGATGTTGGGATGGATCAGGCCCCGGTCGTAGAAATCAATCGCCTCGGCCAGGTCCTGACGCGTGCCCACAATGGACCCGCGGATGGTCAGCCCCTTGAGCACGATGTCGAAGATCGGGGCAGGGAAGTCTCCCGGCGGCAGCCCGACGAAAACAATCGTTCCGCCGCGGCGGGCCATGCCGATTGCCTGCCCGAAAGCAGCCGGATGAACGGCAGTCACGAGGACCGCGTGCGCACCGCCGACCTTTTCCTGGATCGCTTCCGCCGGATCCTCGGTGCTGGCATTTACCACCACCTCCGCTCCGTACTTCTTCGCGAGCTCCAACTTGTCATCACTGATATCGACGGCGGCCACGCGCAGCCCCATGGCTTTGGCATACTGCACTGCAACGTGGCCGAGACCGCCGATCCCAGAGATGACCACCCACTGTCCGGGGCGCGCCTCGCTGACTTTCAATCCCTTATAGACCGTGACACCGGCGCAGAGGACGGGCGCAATTTCCTGCGGGTCCGCACCCTCCGGAATACGTGCGGCAAACCGGGCATCCACCAGCATGTACTGGCCGAAGGATCCGTCCACTGAATAGCCGCTGTTCGTCTGGTCTTCGCACAGCGTCTCCCACCCCGTCCTGCAGTATTCGCAGACGCCGCAGGCGGAGGCGAGCCAGGCGTTGCCGACCATGTCGCCGGGTTTCAGATCCGTGACGCCTTCGCCGACTTTGACCACTTCCCCCACCCCTTCGTGCCCGGGAATGAAGGGTGGCGTCGGTTTGACAGGCCAATCCCCGTCCGCGGCGTGCAGATCCGTATGGCAGACACCGCTCGCCACGAGCTTGACGAGTGCCTGCCCCGGCCCGGGTTCCAGCACCGCCACGTCCTCGACGGAAAGCCCTTCACCCAACTGGTTCACAACTGCTGCTTGCATGCTGGCCATTCGATCCTCACTTCGATCGTTGGTACGGGAAATCCAGCGTAGGCGCACTCCCCGGTGCTTAGAAGAAGCCCTGCTTGTTCTCCGCATAGCTGACCAGCAGGTTTTTCGTCTGCTGGTAGTGGTCCAGCATCATGGCGTGGTTTTCGCGCCCGATGCCGGAGGACTTGTAGCCGCCGAACGCCGCGTGGGCCGGGTAGGCGTGGTAGTTGTTGACCCAGACCCGGCCGGCCTGGATGTCCCTGCCCGCCCGGTACGCGGTGTTCCCGTCACGGGACCAGACGCCGGCACCCAACCCGTAGAGCGAGTCATTGGCAATGGCGAGGGCCTCACCGTAATCGGAGAAACGCGTCACCGAGACTACCGGTCCGAAAATCTCCTCCTGGAAGATGCGCATGCTGTTGCTGCCTTCGAATACCGTGGGCTGCACGTAGAAGCCCTCGGACAGGTCGCCGTCAAGATGTGCGCGCTCTCCGCCGGTGAGGACCTTGGCTCCTTCCTGCCGGCCGATGTCCAGGTAGGAGAGGATCTTCTCCAGCTGGTCGTTGGAGGCCTGGGCGCCAACCATGGTGTTGGTGTCCAGCGGGTTGCCCTGCACCATCTGGGCGGTGCGGGCCAGGGCGTCGGACATAAAGGAGTCGTACATCGAGTCCTGGACCAGTGCCCGCGAAGGACAGGTGCAGACTTCGCCCTGGTTCAGGGCGAACATGTTGAACCCCTCCAGTGCTTTGTCGTAGAAGGCATCGTTTTCCCGGGCAACGTCGGCGAAGAAGATGTTCGGGCTCTTGCCGCCCAGTTCCAGCGTGACCGGGATAAGGTTCTGGCTGGCGTACTGCATGATCAGGCGGCCGGTGGTGGTTTCGCCGGTGAACGCGATTTTCCGGATCCGGTTGGAGGAGGCCAGGGGCTTGCCTGCCTCCACACCAAAGCCGTTCACCACATTCAGCACGCCCGCCGGCAGCAGGTCCGCGATGAGTTCCATCAGCACCATAATGGAGGCCGGTGTCTGCTCGGCGGGCTTGAGTACGACGGCGTTGCCGGCCGCCAGCGCGGGCGCCAGCTTCCAGGTGGCCATCAGGATGGGGAAGTTCCACGGGATGATCTGCCCCACCACGCCGAGCGGCTCATGGAAATGGTAGGCCGTGGTGTTGTCATCGATCTGGGACAGGGATCCTTCCTGGGCGCGGATGGCTCCGGCGAAGTAGCGGAAGTGGTCCACCGCCAGCGGAAGGTCCGCCGCGAGGGTCTCGCGGATCGGCTTGCCGTTGTCCCAGGTTTCGGCCACGGCGAGCATTTCGAGGTTTTCCTCGATCCGGTCCGCGATGCGGTTCAGGATCAGTGCACGCTCGGCCACCGATGTTTTGCCCCACGCGCCGGCGGCCTTATGCGCCGCGTCCAGTGCCAGGTCAATGTCTTCGGAGGTTCCGCGGGCTACCTCGCAGAAAGGACGTCCGGTGACGGGAGTGATGTTTTCGAAGTACTGGCCCTTGACCGGGGCCACCCATTCGCCGCCAATCCAGTTCTCGTAGCGTGGCTTGAAGCTGACCTTGGATCCCTCGGTTCCGGGCTGGGCGTAAACACTCATTTCCGCTCCTTCTGTATTCGACATCGGTGTCGGTGCTGATAGTCAGAGGGTAGGTAGGGCAACGTTGCATGTACGTTGCATTACACAGGCCCTACTATTGGCACGCGGGACAGCCGGATCCGGGCGGCCCGCCCTCAGCCGCAGGCCGTGCGGCCCGGCGGAAGGACGTCCGTGAGCACACCTGAGCAGAGCCGCTACGTGAAGTACCGCTGGTGGGGGCTGCTGGCGATCAGTCTTGGCGTCGCCACCATCATCATGGACGCCACGATTGTTTCGGTGGCCATTCCCTCCGTGGTGGGTGACCTGGGTATTTCCAGCACGCAGATCCAGTGGGTGCAGGAGATCTACACGCTGTTGTTCGCAGCCCTGCTGCTGACCTGGGGGCGGATTGCGGACCGGGTGGGACGGCGGCGGATCATGCTCCTCGGCGTCGTCATTTTCGTCGGAGCGAGCCTGATGTGTGCGCTCGCCGGGTCCGGCGGGCTGCTGATTTTCGGCCGGGCGCTGCAGGGCCTGGGCGGTTCCATGATCCTGCCGACCACGCTGGCGCTGCTCAACGCCAACTTCCAGGGGCGGGAACGCGGTATCGCCTTCGCCGTGTGGGGTTCGACCATCGGCGGCATGGCGGCGGTGGGGCCCCTGCTGGGCGGCTGGCTGATTGAAAATGCCAGCTGGCGGTGGGCCTTCGGCATCAACCTGCCGGTCGGGGTGCTCGTCATCGCCGGATTGCTGCTTTTCGTGGCGGAATCCTCCGAGTCCAGTGTGGGCCGTGACCAGCGGCTCGACGTCGGCGGGGCCGTGCTTTCGATCCTGGGTTTCGGTGCCCTGGTGTTCGGCCTGATCGAAGGCCGCAGCTACGGCTGGTGGTCACCCACGGAGGACGCCCCGTTCACGGTGGCGTCCCTCTCCCCCATCCCGTGGGTGTTCCTGCTCGCAGCGCTGTCCCTTACGGCCTTTGTGCTGGTCCAGCGGCGGCGGACACTGGCCGGGCAGGGGGTCATCCTTGACCTGTCCCTGTTCCGCATCCGGTCCTTCGCCAACGGCAACCTCACGGCACTGTTTGTCAGTTTCGGCGAATTTGGGCTGATCCTCTCCCTGCCGCTGTGGTTCCAGAACGTCCTGGGCTACACCGCCTTCCAGGCCGGGCTTGCCCTGCTGCCGCTGGCGGCCGGTTCCTTCCTGGCGTCCGGCGCGGTCGCAGGACTCTCCCGGCGGTACAGCCCGATCATTGTGGTGCGCATCGGGCTAAGCCTGGAAGTGCTGGGCATTGCCGTGCTGGCGCTGCTGCTCCGTCCGGACAGCACTGCGTGGCTCACCTCCCCGCTGCTGTTTGTCTACGGTCTGGGCGTGGGCCTTGCCACCGCCCAGCTGACCTCCGTCATCCTCGCCGAGGTGCCGGTGGAGCGCAGCGGGCAGGGCTCGGCCACGCAAAGCACCGCCCGGCAGACCGGCTCCGCCCTGGGCATCGCTGTCCTGGGCACGGCCTTTTTCACCACCCTGCGCGACGGCACCCGGGACGGCACCGCGGACGGGGTGGCGGCCTCGCCCCAGCTGGCACCGGCGGTGGAGTCCGTTGATGCCTCCTCCGGCGGCACAATCAGTGCGCTCGCCGAGAACCCGGCGACTGCGTTTATTGCCGATGCCGCCCGCGAGGCCATGACCCATGGAGCGTCTCTGGCCGGCTGGATTGCCGCCGGGGCACTGGTTATCGGGCTGCTCACCAGTCTGCGGATCCATCCTGTTCCCGCTGCGCAGGAGGGCGGGAGAAAGGACGGCTCCGGCCACCCGGACGCCCCTCCGGCTGCCGGCGGAACCGCTGCGGAGCCGGGCCGTAAGCCGTAGGCGACGTATTTTCGGGCAGGGCCGCCACCGGCCGGGGGGATCAGGCCAGGTCCCGCTCAATCCGCTCGAGGGCGGTCACGACGGCGGACCGCCGGGGCGAACGCGGCGGCAGCAGACGCAGCGCGAGCTGCCACGCCTCGACGTCGTGCGCGGCCTCGGGCAGCTGCAGATACTGGAGCAGGGTGTCCGCGCCCGCGTCTGCGAGCATTGCTTCACGCAGCACTGCCGAGACCTCGGTGCGGAGCCCGACGGCGGCCGGTGATTCTGAGCGGGGAAGCACCGGACCCCGGTACATCCGCAGGGCAACCCGGTAGGCACCCCGTTCCAGGAACCGCAGTACCTGCGTCGCGTCCACGACCAGGGGCCGGGTCAGCCGGTACGGACGCGAGAGCGGAACCAGAGCGTCCGCGCCGGAGGCTGGTAAGGACTCCATGAGGTTGCGCAGGCGCAGCATTTCGGCACGCACTGTGCCTGCCGGGCATCCTTCGGGGTACGCCAGCACCGCCAGGTCCCCCGCTGTCAGCCCCTCCGGATGCAGCGCCAGCACGGTCAGCAGCCCGCCGTGGCGGGAGCTCAGTTCCATCGAGCTGCCGCCGGTATGCAGGACGGCGTGATCCCGGCCCAGTACCTCCAACGTGTCGGAAAAGAGGGAGACAGCACGGGTTTCCGCAGGCGGGGCGGGTGCGGTGCGGTTCGTCGCGGTACCCGTCCCGGCGGCTCTTCTGGCCGGGTCCTGCCGGGATTGCAGCCGCTGCACCTGGAGTTGCGCCTCGGCGGCGGCTACTGCCGCCCGGACGAGGGCGAGCGTATGCGGAGCCACGGCATCCGGGCCGCCCGTGATGTCCACGACTCCGAGCACTACGCCGGTGTCCGGGTCCCGGACGGGCACGGCGGTGCAGTTCCATGGGTGGACCAGACGGCTGAAGTGTTCCGGCCCGGCGATCTGGACGTCCGCTGCGGTGGCCAATGCCGTTCCGGGAGCGGATGTGCCCACGGTCCTTTCGGACCAGTCCGCTCCGGCAACGAACAGCATGCCCTCGGCCCGGCGGCGCAGGCCGGCGTCGCCGTCCACCCACATCAGCCGGCCCAGTTCATCGCCAACGGCTACCAAAAGCCCGGAGTCCTCGCCGGGTTCCACCAGCAGGCGGCGGATCACCGGCATCACGGCGGCGAGGGGGTGGGCTGCACGGTAACGGAGGAGGGCGTCGTCGTCGAAAACCAACTCCGCACCGGATACCTCGGGCCCGGATAGGTGCAGCAGGGAACGTTGCCAGGACTCGCGGACCGGGGGCCTCAGCCGCTCCAGCCAGCCGTTTCCGGAGCCGAGCGATTCATGGGCTTGGATGGCGTTGTGCCGCAGGGCATCAGCGGGCGTCCTCGGCAGGACACCTGAGTGTTGGGTGTCCTGCCTGCCCGGTTTTTCTGCACGCGCTGAAATGCGCACGGCCCCCGCCTATCCACGCTGATAAACAGACACCGTCCGCGGACGGACGCTGTCAGGGAACACAACTCTTTTGTGTCATGCTCCCATGCGCAGACGGGCGGGGGCCAGAGTAGCCGCCGCTTTACTCTCCCCGGGAAATCCGGGTCATTTCCTCACGGTCCACTACCTTCACGCGCTCGCGCACGAGTTCTCCGGCGGTCGGGTCCGGGTGGATGTAGGACGCGCCGAGGCTGCGCTCGTAGGCGTCCAGCTTCAGCCACCCTTCCCAGGTGGTGTAGGGAACTCCGCGTTCCTCCAGCAGGTCGATGATGGAGGACGGATCCGGGTGCGAGGCCTCGGGCAGGTTCAGCCTGTCCTCCAGCAGGAAGCCGATGGTCTCCAGGGCATCACCCTTGGTGTGCCCGATCAGGCCCACCGGACCGCGCTTGATCCAGCCCGTGGTGTAGATGCCCGGTACCGGGGTGCCGTCTTCGTTGATGACGCGGCCGCCCTCATTGGGGATCACGCCGCGGCGCTCGTCGTAGCCGACCTCGGGCAGTTCGGAGCCGAAGTAGCCGATGGCGCGGTAGACGGCCTGGACCGGGTAGTCCACGATCTCGCCGGTGCCGCGCACGTTGCCGGTGCCGTCGAGTTCGGTGCGTTCGAACTTCATGCCGGCGACCTTGCCCGGGTGCTCGGCGTCGTCGTAAATCTCCACCGGGCTGTGCAGGAAGTGCAGGTGCAGGCGGCGGGAGGCACCGGTGTCCTGCTCTTCCACCAGCCAGTTGGTCAGTGTGTTGACCATGGTTTTGGTTTGGTTGTTGGTGCGGATCGCTTCGTCGGAGCCCTCGTCGAACTCGAAGTCCTCCGGGTAAAGCACAATGTCTACGTCGCGGGAGTGGGAAAGTTCGCGCAGTTCCAGCGGCGTGAACTTCACCTGGGCCGGTCCGCGGCGCCCGAAGATGTGCACGTCCGTCACCGGAGACTTCTTCAGGCCTTCGTAGACGTTGGCCGGAATCTCGGTGGTGAGCAGGTCATCCGCGTGCTTGGAAAGGATGCGGGCGACGTCGAGGGCTACGTTTCCGTTGCCGATCACCGCTACTTCCTTGGCGTCCAGCGGCCATTCGCGCGGCACGTCCGGGTGTCCGTCATACCAGGAGACGAAGTCGGCACCGCCGAAGGACCCTTCCAGTTCCACGCCGGGTACGTTCAGTGGAGCGTCCTTGATGGCACCGGTGGCGAAGATGATGGCGTCGTAGAAGTGGCGGAAGTCCGTCAGCGTCAGATCGCGGCCGTAGTTGACGTTGCCGAGGAAGCGGATATCACCGCGGTCCAGGACCTTGTGGAGGGCGTTGACGATGCCCTTGATCCGCGGATGGTCCGGAGCCACTCCGTAGCGGATGAGGCCGTAGGGGGCGGGGTACTGGTCGAAGAGGTCAATGCTGACCTCGAAGTCCCGCTCGGCCTTGGTAAGGATGTCGGCGGCGTAAACACCTGCGGGGCCTGCACCGATAATGGCGACCCTCAAGGGACGCTGGGCGCTCTCCGCGGCTGGGTTAGTCACTGATAGTCCTTCTTCTCTTCGAAAGATCCGTAGGTGCGCAATTAACACACAGTTATTTATTCTAAATGCCGGGTTCCCCACCGTCTAAACGGTGCCGGGAAGGGATGCGGGAATAGGCGGCGGAGATTGTGTGTTGATGAGCACGTGCCATTCTCAAAGCCTGTCCCTGCCCTCCGCGGCGTGCGTAATGCCGAGCCCGATGCCGGTGCCCGCCGGGGTTCTGCCGATCCCGGTAATTCTGTTGTTGCCGGGTCCGGGTCGGGCGGCTCCGGTTCCGCAACCGCCGGTTCCGCGGGTGGCCCGGCGACTGGGCGCGAGAACCTGCCCGGAATCCTGTTCGGTGTAGGCGCCTACGGCCTGTGGGGCATGATGCCCCTGTACTTCATGGTTCTGGAACCGGCAGGACCAGTGGAGATAGTGGCCAACCGCGTGGTGTGGTCGCTGATCTTCTGCGCCATTCTCCTGACGGTCATGCGGGCCTGGAAGCCTATGCTCGCTGCCGGCCGCAACCCCCGCACCGTAGGAACCCTGGCCGGCGCCGCCGTGCTGATCGCCGTGAACTGGCTGACTTATTCCTGGGCTGTCCTGAACGGGCATGCCGTGGAAGCGGCCCTGGGTTACTTCATCAATCCGCTCGTCTCCGTGCTGCTAGGTGTCCTGGTTCTCAAGGAGAAGCTGCGTCCGCTCCAGTGGGCCGCCATGGGTGTGGGTTTCATAGCTGTCCTGGTCCTAGCACTGGCCTACGGAAATATGCCTTGGATTGCCCTGGCGCTGGCGTTCAGCTTCGGTTTCTACGGACTGGTGAAAAAGGGTATCGGGTCCCGCGTGGATGCCGTGTCCAGCCTGACCATTGAAACCGCGGTACTGACTCCGGTTGCAGCCGGCGTGATGATCTGGCTCTCCGTTACCGGTGCAGCGACCCTCACCGACAACGGATCTGCACATTTCTGGTTGCTGGCCGCGTCCGGCGTCATCACCGCCGTACCCCTGATCTTCTTCGGTGCCGCGGCCCGCCGCCTTCCGCTCTCCACGGTAGGGCTGCTGCAGTATCTGGCACCCACGCTGCAGTTCATCATCGCCCTGGCCGTTTTTAAGGAGGCCATGCCTCCCGAACGCTGGGCGGGCTTCGGGCTGGTGTGGCTCGCCCTGGTCATCCTGACCGTCGACATGATTGGCGGACCGCGGCGCAACCGCCGGCTGCGTGCCGCGGCTTCCGCACTCTAGGCGGTATCCCCGCTCCTCCTTCCCTCCACATCGGATTTTTCGTCGCGGAGGGGCCGGGGTTATGCCCGTACTCAGCGGGCTCCTCTCCGGCTTGAGCTGCTGCCGGGCAGACTGCTCTCATGACGGCAGAGCTTTGGGCACAGGCGGAGCAGGTGAACCCCTTCGCTGCTCCTGCTCCGGCGGCCCCGACCACTGCTGACGCGGTGCATGATGCAGCAGCCTTGCTCGCTGCGGCACGCGGCTGTGCTGAGTCCGCATCCGGGGAATGGCATCTTTTGGGTCTTGCCGAGGCGACGGAAGCTGCGTCCCTTGTCGAAGACCTGTCCCGCGTCACCGGGTACCTGCAACTGCTTCTGGCTGGCGCTATTGACCGGCACAGGCCCGCGGAGACACTGGGCACGCCGGTGGGTTTGTCCGGCTCCGGCGCCCTGGGATCCGGGAACATGGGATCCGGCGCCCTGGGACCCGGGGACACGGGCTCCAGGAACGCAGACACGGAAGATGGCTCCGTTGAGTCTGCGGCCGGCGGCGGGCCAAGTCTCCCCTTGCGAGGCCGATCCCGTAAGTTCCGGGAATTCCGGAGTACTGCAGACTATCTGCGGGCCCGCCTGCGGATATCCCGGGGCGAAGCGAAACGGCGGCTGAACCTCGCCGCTGCCATCCTTCCGGGGAACAGCATCACCGGCCAGCCTCTCCCGCCGTCCTTTCCCTTGCTGGCCGATACGTGTTCCCAGGGGGTGCTGTCCGTATCCGGGGCCGAGCTCATTCTCCAGTCCCTGGAGCAGGCGGAGCCGCGTCTGGAGGCTGATGCCCTCGCAACCATGGAGAAGCAGCTGACCGCTGTGGGTGCCGCACAGGACCATGATTTCCTGATCCGTACGGCACAGCACTGGCTCGCACTTTTGGACCAGGAAACGCCTCCCAGCGAAAAGGAGCTCACTCAGTTCCAAGGCGTCTTCCCTGGCCGCCGCAGGAACGGTCTTCACCATCTGCATATTTACTGCACCGGCGAACAGCACGAGGCGCTCACTACGGCCATGAACAGCGGGGCAAATCCGCGCCTCAATCCACCCGCTCCCCTGTTGCCCGTCCCCTCCGGGCGGCTGCCGGAACCAACCCGGCCGCAGCAGCTTCTGAATGGTCTGCTTGGGGCAGTCCGGGCCGGTCTCGCCTCGGGCGGGGTGCCGGCCGCGGGCGGTCTGCGTCCGCAGGTCATGGTCACCATCAGCCACGACGTTTTGCTGGCAGGAATCGCCACCCTTTGCCGAACCCGCGTAGACACGCCCAGCGCCGGGAACAGCGTGGACGGCACCAATCCTCCCGATGGCCCACGGGCAAGGTACGCAGGACACTCTCCTAGTCCCGGGACCGCAGCCTTCTCCGGGCCGATACCGGTAGAGGAGGTACGCAGGCTCGCCTGCGATGCAGATCTGCTTCCGGCGGTACTGGGAACCTCGGGACAGGTGTTGGAGCTTGGAAGGTCTGCGCGGTTGTTTCCACCGCATCTTCGTAAGGCGCTGCACGCACGTGACCGCGGCTGCACCTTTCCTGGATGCACCATTCCGGGGCCATGGACGGAGGCACATCATGTCACCTTCTGGGAACACGGAGGCGGGACGGGGATAGGAAATGGAGCACTGCTGTGCTCGTTCCACCATCATCTGATTCATCAGGGAAACTGGCAGGCAACGATGCAGTCCGGCATTCCGTGGTTCCGGCCTCCGGCCTATGTGGATCCGGAGCGGCGGCTGCTGAGGAACACCTACTTCCACCCGGGGTAGGAATCCGCAGGGCCTCCGTTTCCAGGGCCCCTTCCAAACGGCCCCTTCCACGGGCCCTTCCATGGCCGCCTCTGTAGCCCCTTCCACGGGCCCTTCCACGACCACTTCGATGGCCGCCTCTATGCCCCCCCCCTTCCACGGCAACCGGATGGAGTGCCGGCTTCAAAACACGGAATGCCCCTCCCTGCCAGGAAATCCGGCAGGAAGGGGCATTTGCGGTCCTTGCGAGGGGTCCGAACCCGCGGCTTATCCCTGAAGCGTCCGCCTGCGGACCGTCACGATGGCGGCAGTACCTGCCATCACGAGCAGCGCACCAAGCACAGCGGTGAGCAGCTGCCAGGAGTTCAGGCCGGTAGCGGCCAGCTGGCTTTCCTCGTTGGCGGCGCTCGCAGCAGCGGGGGTACCGTCGGGGAGGGCCTGAGCATCCGGCATTGCAGCCGTGGCGGCGGAACCCAGTACGGTGACCGGCGCTTCAACCGAGAACCCCTGCCATCCGGCAAACTCACCGTTGCTGGACAGCGCCACCCGGTGGTTTCCGGCGGGCAGCTCCGCGGGAATCTCCAGGGCAATCATGCCTTGGGAATCCGCAGTCATCAGACCCAGATCCACGGGGGTGGAGTGCAGGACGACCCGGTAGGAAGCGTTCGGAGTCAGCCCCTTGAGCGTCAGCAGACTTCCGTGTGCCACCGCTGCAAAGCCGCCGCGAGCGGAGTCGGTGAGCACTGCCGGGGCCGTGGGATCCGCAAGAGGTTTCCTTGCCGGCGCTTCCGGACGAGGTGCAGCGTTCTCGGCCGTCCGGGCTGCCGCAACCGATTCCTCGGCGCTTTCCTCAACATCGGGCTGCGGCGAGGCGACCGTGGGGGCATCAATGACCGGAGACTGCGACGGTGCAGCAGGTGTTTCGGGGGCAGGTGAAACAACCTGCTTTTCCTTCTCCGCGGCCGCCTGCTCCGCGGCGACGCGGTCGGCCTCGGCCTTCTCTGCCGCAGCTTTGTCCGCGGCGGCCTTGGCAACACGATCAGCCTCAGCCTTCTGTGCCGCAGCCTTGGCAACACGGTCCGCTTCAGCCTTATCTGCGGCTGCCTTGTCCGACGCAGCCTTGTCCTCTGCAGCTTTGTCAGCGGCCGCCTTATCTGCCGCAGCCTTGTCAGCCGCAGCCTTATCCCCTGCAGGCTTGTCCGCGGCAACCTTATCTGCCGCTGCCTTGTCAGCCGCAGCCTTGTCCGCGGCGGCTTTGTCCGCGGCCGCCTTCGCAACACGGTCAGCCTCGGCCTTCTCTGCCGCAGCCTTGTCCGCTGCAGCTTTCTCCGCGGCAATCCGGTCAGCTTCAGCCTTTTTCGCCTTTTCGGCCTCCGCCTTCTCCGCGGCAATGCGGTCGGCTTCAGCCTTTTTCGCCTTTTCGGCCTCCGCCTTCTCCGCGGCGATCCGGTCGGCTTCAGCCTTTTCGGCCTCGCTCACTACCGGCAGTCCGCCGCCGGAACCGGCAGGGTACGCTCCGAAATCGGCGGTGATCAGATAGGTGCCGTTGTTGGGTCCTGCGGTCAGGCGCACGGCCCCAATACCAACGTCCGTAAAGGAAGGGTTCAGTATGTTGGCGTTGTGCGGCGCGGAGTTGACCCACCACGAGAATGCCTGATCCACGTTGTGGTTCCAGACGATGTTTTCAGACCAGCCCTGCGAACCGGCAGGATAGCCGGCCGGCAGGCTGCCGTTGTGGGCGAAGGTGTATGCGCCGGCCAGCTCGGCGGCGACGGCGGAGCCCGCAGTCCAGTCCTGTGCCACAGCGCTGATCTGCGGATTCCAGGCCAGCGGTGCCAGGCCTGCTTCGGCACGGTGACTGTTGATCAAGCTGTATATCCGGTTGGCCGCTTGTGTTTCCATGGTCGCTGCCGATGCCGAGGGAAGCGCCACCAGGGCGCTCACTACGGCGATCAGGGCGACTGCCAAGGCACTGACAGATTTCCTTACACGCACTACGAGTCCTCTGAGTCCGGACCCGCACAGGGCCCTGGTTTCATACGCGAGGCCCTAACGGACAGCCCGCGGAACACCCCTTCCGTTCCAAGGGGCGCCCAGCGAATCTACACCACTCAGGTCGCACCAACAACACCAGCACCATCTGCAACAAGGCACAGCCGGGCGTAGCCGGTTCTCAACCGACGGCGCGGACCGCATCCACCAGCACATTCATGGCGTCCAGCAGCAGCTCATCCCCAATGGTCAGCGGCGGCAGCAGCCGGATGACATTGCCGTACGTGCCACACGTCAGCACAATCACGCCGGCCTGCAGGCAGGCGGCAGCTATTGCTTTCGCTACACCGGCGTCGGGCTCCTTGGAACCGGGCACCACGAACTCCATGGCGAGCATTGCACCGCGCCCGCGGACATCCCCGATGATCCCGGTCTCTTCCGCCAGCTCGGTAAGCCGCGGAAGCACAAGATCCTGAATCCGGCGTGCCCGGCCGGAAAGGTCCTGTGACTCCATGGTGTCCATGGCGGCCAGGGCGGCCGCACAAGCCACCGGGTTGCCGCCGTAGGTACCGCCAAGCCCGCCGGGATGCACGGCGTCGAGCAGGTCGGCCCGTCCGGTGACTGCAGACAGCGGCAGTCCGCCGGCAATTCCCTTGGCCATGGTGATCAGGTCCGGGACCACACCCTCATGCTGCACTGCGAACCATTCCCCCGTGCGGCAGAAACCGGACTGCACTTCGTCGGCAATGAACACCACCCCGTTGGCCCGCGCCCACTCTGCCAGACGCGGCAGAAAGCCCTCGGCAGGAACAATGAAGCCGCCTTCGCCCTGGATAGGTTCAATCAGCAGTGCCGCAAGCCGGTCGGCTCCGATCTGCTTTTCAATCGCGAGAATGGCGCGGTCGGCAGCCTCGGCGCCCGTGATCTCCGGGTTTTCCTCGCGGTACGGATAACTCATGGGCATCCGATAGATTTCCGGCGCAAACGGTCCGAACCCGGTTTTGTAGGGCATCGCCTTGGCCGTCAGTCCCATGGTGAGGTTTGTCCGCCCGTGGTACGCGTGGTCAAAGGCCACCACGGCGTCGCGGCCGGTGGCCGAGCGGGCAATCTTGACCGCGTTCTCCACTGCTTCTGCACCGGAGTTGAACAGCACTGTCCGTTTGTCGAAGTCCCCGGGCGTCACCTCGGCCAGCCGCTCGGCCACCGCAACATACCCCTCGTACGGGGTCACCATAAAGCAGGTGTGGGTGAAGTGCGCTGCCTGCTGCTGCACGGCGGCAACGACGGCGGGGTCGGAGGCACCCACGCTCGTCACCGCAATGCCGGACCCCAGGTCGATGAAGGCATTGCCGTCAACGTCCACGACTATCCCGCCGTCGGCGTCGGCGGCATAAACCGGAACGGTGGAGGCAACTCCCCGGGCTACAACTGCCGCCCGGCGTGCCTCAAGGGCGGCGGATTTCGGCCCGGGGAAGGAACCATTGATCCGGCGGTTCTGTTCAATGCGGAAGCTGGGAGTGATGATGGGCGTGGTCATGGCGCGGCCTCTCAGGAAAGTGCTGTGGACGTCAGGATGCTGCGGGAATTAGGCATCGAGAGCCGTCATGACGTGTTTGATCCGGGTGTAGTCCTCGACGCCGTACATCGAGAGGTCCTTGCCGTAACCGGAGTTCTTGAAACCGCCGTGGGGCATCTCCGCGGTGAGCAGGATGTGGGTGTTGATCCAGACGGCGCCGAAGTCCAGGTCGCGGGACAGCCGCATGGCCCGGCCGTGGTTGGTGGTCCAGACGCTGGAGGCCAACGCGTATTCCACGCCGTTGGCCATTTCCACTGCTTCTTCCTCACTGGTGAACCTCTGCACGGTGATGACCGGGCCGAAGGTTTCCTTCTGCACAATGTCGTCATCCTGGCGGGCACCGGTGATGACGGTGGGCTCGAAGAAGAACCCCTTGGAGCCGGCGCGTTTACCGCCGGTTTCCACTGTGCAGTGCGCCGGCAGCGCTTCGATGACTGCATTGACGGCATTGAAGTGGTTGATGTTGTTCAACGGGCCGAAGTAATTGTCTTCGTCGTTATCGCTGCCGGTCTTCAGCTCCCGTGTCGCCGCAACGAGCTTTTCCACGAGGGCGTCATGGGCTGAGTCCTCGACCAGCACCCGGGTGATGGCGGTGCAGTCCTGGCCCGCATTGAAGAACGCGAACTCGGCCACGGCCTGTGCCGTGCGATCCAGATCGGCGTCGGCGAAGACCACCGCGGGAGCCTTGCCGCCCAGCTCCAGATGGGCTCGCTTGAGGCCCTTCGCAGCCCCGGAGGCGACGGCGATGCCCGCCCGTACGGATCCGGTAATGGAAACCAGGCCGGGCACAGGATGCTCCACCATCAACGCACCGGTTTCACCGGTCCCCAGCACCACGTTGAGCACACCGGCGGGGAAAATATCCCCGGCCAGACGGGCAAGCACCAAGGCGGACTCCGGTGTTGTATCCGAGGGCTTGAGCACCACGGTGTTTCCTGCCGCGAGCGCCGGACCGATCTTCCAGACGGCCATCAGCAGCGGGTAGTTCCACGGTGCAACCTGTGCGACGACGCCGATCGGCTCGCGACGGACAAAGGAGGTGTGCCCTTCAAGGTATTCGCCGGCGGACTTGCCCTCCAGCAGCCGGGCGGCACCGGCGAAGAACCGCAGCTGGTCGGCACCCACGGCAACCTCCTCGGCCGCGATCACCGAGCGGACCTGGCCGGTGTTGCGGTGCTGGGCTTCGACAAGCTCGTCCGCGTTGGCTTCCAGCGCATCGGCCAGACGGAGCAGCATCATCTGCCGCTCACTGGGTGTCGTCCGCTTCCATGCCCGGAACGCACCGGCGGCCGCACTCATGGCGGCATCGACGTCGGCCTGGACGGACACCGGTGACACAGCCACCACTTCTCCGTTGGTCGGGTTGACGATGTCCACCACCTCCGTACCCCGGGAGGGGACGAACTCGCCATTGATGAAGTTCTGCAAAGTCTGCGCCATGCCGGAGGTCCTTTCACAAGCGGTCCCGGCGTGCCCCGGGGTATCCCCAAGCTACTGTGCGGCACCCGTCACATCCAGAGCCATCCGCACAGGGAACCCGGTGACATTCGGTGCAGATGTCCAAGGGCCGCACTCTTATAGTGGGGTAATGCCCATCACACTTCCGGATCTGCTGACCGCCGGTGGCTTGCACCTGATCCGCCACGGCTCGGCGCCGCTTTCCATGCGACCCATTCAATGGGTAGCGGTTACGGAGCTGGAGGATCCCTCTCCCTTCCTCGGCGGCGGTGAGGTGGTGCTGACCACGGGACTGCGGCACGGCAGCGTGCACGTCCAGCGCAGCTTCGTCCAGAGTGTGAAGAAGGCAGGCGCTCTGGGCATCGGATTCGGCACCGGGCTGGGCCACGACACGGTACCCGCCGAGTTGCTCAGGGAGACGGACCGGCTGGGCATCCCCGTTTTTGAGGTTCCCTACAGCACCCCGTTTATGGCGCTGGGAAAACTGGTCGCGGATTCCCTTTCCTCGGAACACGTCGCGCAGCTGCACCGCTTGCTTTCCGGGCACCAGGTCCTGGCGGAGGCTTTGCTCAGCGGAAAGGGACTGTCCCGCCTGCTCGAGCAGCTTTCGTTGCTGGTCTCCGCTGACGTGGGGCTTTTCCAGTACGGTGCCTGCGTTTTTGCCACTGCGGAACCGGACGCCACCTGGCGCCGTTTCCCTGTGGCTACCGGAAGGCGGGATCGCTGCACCCTCGCCATCGCTGAGCCCTTTGTGCAGCCGGACATCGTGGCCTATGCCCGAAGCCTGCTCGGGGTGGAGCTGAACAACCAGGCGGTCCGCAGAGCCAGCGAGCGGGATGTCACTGGCCAGCTGCTCAGCGATGTAGTGGACGGCCGGCTGACCGGACAGGATGCGGCGGCACGGCTGCGCCCGGCCGGCATCAATACCGACCTACGGCAGTCCGTACTGCTGGTAGCCGTTGCTTCCGGGCAGGTGCGGGAGCTTCCGGCCCTTCCGCTGCCCGTTGACTTGGACCGCGCACCAACCGCCATATATGACGGGCATCTGGCTGTGGTGGTACCCGCCGGAGAGACGGTCGGGAGAGCGGATGCGCTCAGCGCCTATCTTTTCGCAGCGGGTCTCACCGCCAAAGTGGGAATTGGCGGCGCCTATACGGGAGCGGCCGGTCTTCGCTGGAGTTACTACGAGGCCCGGGAGGCCCTGCAGCGAAGAGCCGCCGTCAATGAACCGGAGCGCTTGAGCCTGACGTCCCTGCTCATGTCCAGCCGTGATGTTCCGCTGGCAGATCTGGCAGCGGAAGCACTGGACCCGCTGGAAGCGTTTGACCGTGCGCACGGGGCACAGCTGATTCCCACTCTGGAGGCATACCTGCTGCACAACGGCTCAGTGGCGGCCGTGGCAACGGACCTGGGACTGCACCGCAACACGGTCCGCTACCGGCTGACACAGGTAGCCGAGCTGTCCGGGCACGACCCCGCAGTTACCGCTGACCGGGTCCATCTGTACCTGGCGCTGAACGTTCGCCGCCTTGGCAGTTGAATCCTTGCAGTTAACCTAAAGGAATGACGAGCACCGCACTGGCCAGGACCATCCGCTGGCAGGGACAGGATGATCCGGACCGAACGGACACGGCCGTCGTGTCTTTCCGTGACCGGGAGCTCGCCGCTGCGGGGACCTCCGTGAGCACGGACTACACGGCCTCATGGACCTTGTCCACGATTCCGGGCTGGGTCACCAGCCAGCTGTCCGTATCGGTCACCGGAAACGGCTGGTCCCGCTCGCTGAGGCTCGAGCGAAGCATTGAGGGTCGCTGGTCCGCCGAGACAACGCAGAGCGGCGCCGCTGATCTGCCTGAGCCGGGCATCAGCGATCCGCGCAGTCTGGATGAGGCGCAGGACTGCGACGTGGCCCTGTGCCCGGCCACAAACACCATGCCTATCCTGCGGCTGGATCTGCTTAATGACTCTGCTCCCCCGGATGAAACCCAGCTGACCATGGCGTGGGTGGAAATGCCGAGCCTGCGGGTGGTACCGAGCCGGCAGGTCTACTCCCAGGTCCGGGCCTATTCTCCGGAGGCGGGCCACGCCGTCGTGCTCTACAGTTCCGAGAGTCACGGGTTTACCGCGGAGTTGAAGGTCGACGCCGACGGCACGGTCATCGACTACCCCGGATTGGCGACCCTCCTGCCTTAGGGACCCCCGAATCAGGGAGCATCCGCGACCGGCGGTCCATGGCCGTCCCGGACTCTCCCCCGGCAGTGCCCCCTCCCCGGGCACCGGCTCGGCACGTCCCCCGGCACCGCTAGGATTGGAATACACCCACTCACCGCACGCTTGGAGACCACATGAGTGAAATTTTTCTGGATCGTTTCCGCGCCTTGGTCCCCAAGTACCTTGAGGACAACTGGCGCGAAGAAGACGGCATCCCCGAGCCGGAGCTCGATGCCATGCTGGCTGAGCACGATTTCCGCATCCCGCTGGTCCTGCGTGAGTTCTACCTTGCGCTGGGCGGTTGCGAAGACCTGATGGAGGCCTTCCACTTCTTCTGGGACCCGGATGAGCTGGAAATTGAAGACGGTTACCTGCTCTTCCTCGAGGATGAGGATGAGAAGTTCGTCTGGGGCATCCGCGAGGACCAGCTGGACGTGCCGGATCCGATTGTTTGGCGCCGCAACAATGCCCGCGGTGACTGGCAAAGCGAGGAAGGCACGCTGAGCGAGTACGTGCTGGACATGTTCGAGTGGATTTTCGAAGAGGACGAGGACGAGGACTGAGCCTTCGATGAGGGACGCGAGTGAAGCCGTCTGGAAGAGTCACGCCCCGCAGGGCTACGAGTGCCCGTTCTGCGATCTGGCGTCCGGTGAGTTCCGTTTCGCCGGGAACCTCTGCGAGCCCGGAGACCTGATCTATTCGGATGACCTGGTGCTTGCCTTCATCGCCTCGCACGGCTTCGATCCGGAGCCCGGCCACGTCCTGGTCACTCCGCGCGCCCACTATGAACTGCTCTACGAACTGCCCGACGACGTCGCCGCCCGGATCATGGTGGTGACCCGGGACATGGCCGTGGCCATCAAGAAGGCATGGGCTCCCGACGGCGTCACCACCCGCCAGCACAACGAACCTGCCGGCAGCCAGCACGTCTGGCATTACCACCAGCACGTCCTGCCGCGCTGGACCGATGACGGGCTCTACTTCACGCCGAAACGGCCCATCGTGCCGCCGGCAGTGCGTGCCCGCAAGGCCGCAGAGCTCCGCGCCGTCCTGTAACGCGGGCGGCGGCACGGGCTTGGTTCCGCCGGGCGGCACGACCCTGATTCCGCCGGACGGCACGGGTTTCATTCCGCCGGGCGTGCCGACCCTGGTTCCGCCGGACGGCACGGGCTTGGTTCCGCCGGGCGGCGGCACGGGCCTGGTTCCGGTGGTCCTGCCTGCCCGCCTGGGTCGGCCGGTCCGGCCGTCCCGGGTTCCGGTGGTCCTGCCCGCCTGGGTCGGCCCTCGCCCGCCCCCCTGGTCCGCCCTAGTTTCCCGTTCCGGCAGAGCGGCCGTGGGCCAGTCCGGTAGGAATGCCGAGGAAAGCGGGTTCGGGTGTGCCGCAGCACACCACCGGTTCCAGCCCTCGGGCCGATTCTTCCCCAGGTTGTTCCCCCATTTCTTCCCCACCCAGCTCTTCAGCGGCCGCCACTTCCACAGCCGCCACTTCCGCAACCGGTGCGCCGCAGCTGCTTGACGACGTGTCGCAGCTGCCGCCCACGTCTGAGGAACAGACGCCCGTTTCGGGCAGGACAAGCTGGACCTCGTCGGCCGCCCTCCGGTCTCCGGCAAGGGCTGCGGCGATGGAACGGACCTGCTCGTAGCCCGTGGCCATCAGGAACGTGGGGGCCCGGCCGTAGGACTTCATCCCGGCAATGTAGAAGTCTTTTTCCGGGTGGGACAGCAGCCCGGCGCCGTGTGGTTCAACCGTTCCGCAGCTGTGGAATTCGGGATCAATCAGGGGTCCCAGTGCCCGCGGTGCCTCCACCGCTGGATCCAGCTCCAACCGCATTTCCCGCAGCATGTCCAGATCCGGCCGGAATCCCGTGGCCGGAACCAGCTGGTCCACATCCAGCTGCATCTCGCCGGCCGGCGTGCGACCGGTTACCGCGAGCGTCCCGGAGGCCTTGAATCCCGTGATGGTAAACGAGGTGTGCAGTTCGATGCGGCCCTCCGTCACCAATGCACGGAGCCGGCTGCCCAGCGCACCGCGGGCCGGCAGCCCGTCGAGGTCTCCGCCGCCGTAGACCCCGGCGGCCGATGCGCTGCGGATAGCCCAGCTGATTCGGGTGCCGGGATGCTGCCCGGCAAGATCCCCCAGGGCCAGCAGAGTGTTCGCGGCCGAGTGGCCCGCACCGACCACCAGGACGTGCCTTCCGGCGAACCGCGGCCGGTCCCGCCCGGTGACATCGGGTAGTGGTCCGGTGATGAACCCCAACCTGACAGCTTCGGCTTCCCCGGCGGCAGGCAGCCCTGAACGGCCCAGCGGATTCGGGGTCCGCCAGGTGCCGGAGGCGTCGATGACGGCACGCACGTGGTAGTCGGCGATGCCGCCACCGGCGGCTTCGGTCCGGATGAGGAACGGTGCGTCGTCCCGTCCGCCGGAGCGGGTCTTATCCAGGCCCTCCCGGCTCACAGCGAGAACACGGGTGGATGTGTGCAGGGCTTTCGCGATCGCCGGGACCTCGGCCAATGGCTGCAGGTACTGCTCCTGCAGTTCGGCACCGGTCGGCAGGGTTTCATCGTCCGGCGCCTGCCATCCGGACGAGGCGAGCAGGCGGCGGGCGGCAGCGTCGGTGTTGTACCGCCATGGGGAAAACAGCCGGACATGTCCCCAGGCGGCGACGGCGGCCGCGGGTGTTGCTCCGGCCTCGAAGATGATCGGGGCCAGGCCGCGCTCGAGCAGGTGCGCAGCGGCGGCCAGGCCCACGGGTCCGGCGCCGATTATGCCAATCGGAAGCCCGGAGCCTGCGGTGGTTGCAGTTACAGCAGCGTCGGTACCGTGTGTCATGCCGCGGGCATCAGGTCAGCGACCAGCTTGTGGATCCGGATCTTGATCTCGTCCCGGATGGGCCGGACCGCCTCCAGACCCTGGCCGGCGGGGTCCTGGAGGTTCCAGTCCTCGTAGCGCTTGCCGGGGAAAACCGGGCAGGAGTCGCCGCACCCCATGGTGATCACGACGTCTGACGCCCGCACGGCGTCAGTTGTCAGGACCTTGGGCAGTTCCGCTGACATATCGATACCGTCCTCGGCCATCGCTGCCACGGCAGCGGGGTTGACGGACTCAGCGGGAGCGGATCCGGCCGAGCGGACCTCAATCCGGCCCTGGGCCAGGCTGCGAAGGTAGGCCGCCGCCATCTGGGAGCGGCCCGCGTTGTGCACGCAGACGAACAGGACGGAGGGCACGGCGGGAGTATCGGCGGTGCTCATCGAATCACCTTTTCTAGGGGGCGAAAGTCTTCCCCGGGGTGGAAACGGAAAGGAAAACAGCAGACATCGAAATATATCGATATGAAGTATTCCCCCAGACATCGACAGATGTCAATCTATGGGCATAATGGATGGGTGACCACCGCTGCAACCCGTACCGATCCCGATGCCTGCTGCACGCCGCTGACCTCCGAACCGCTCAGCGTAGAAGATGCCAGCCGGTTCGCGCGCCTGCTCAAGGCAGTTGCCGACCCAACGCGACTGCGACTGGTCTCCTTGATCGCCGCTCAGGAGAACAAGGAAGCGTGCGTCTGTGATCTGACGGAACCGGTGGGCCTGGGCCAGCCCACGGTGTCGCACCACCTGAAAATCCTGGTGGATGCAGGCATTCTCCACCGCGAAAAGCGCGGTGTATGGGCCTACTACTCCATCATTCCCGGCGCACTGGAGCGCGCAGCGGCTGTTCTCTCTCCCCGCTGAACATCATGGCTGCCGTTCCGGCGCCTGGCGCACGGCCCATTTTCCATCCGGCCCGTAACGCCCCATAGCCAGCATTGCCCTGCACCGGGCAGAGGGATTACGCGTCGTCGGCAGGCGTGAACGCATCGCGGAAATGACCTCAGGCCCGCTGGCCGGCCAATGGCGTGACACGCTGCTCCTGGAGAGGCGCAGGTTCGGCGGCGGCAGCCGGGAAGCTAGACCTCGCGGTTGACTACGGCCCGGGCAAAGGACGCCAGGGCTTCCTTCACCACCGAGTTCGGCAGCGGGGCGAGAGCCGCCACGGCGTCCTCCGACCATCCACGGGCTACGGCCCAGGCTTCGTCGGTCACCGGGCTGGCACGCAGTGCGGCAACGGCTTCAGCCAGCGCCTCATCCGAGGACAGGTCCCGTTCCACCAGCTCCAGCACCGCCGCGGCGTCGGCGTCCCCGCCGGCAGCTGCGCGGCGCAGCAGCAGCACCGGCAGTGTCGGCACCCCTTCGCGCAGGTCGGTACCGGGGGTTTTGCCGGACTTCTCCTGAATGCCGGTCACATCGATGACGTCGTCGGCCAGCTGGAAGGCAATACCCACCTTTTCGCCGTATTCGACCATAATGTCGATAACGTCCTGACCTGCGCCGGAGAACAGTGCACCGAACTGCCCGGAGGCGGCGATCAGCGAACCGGTCTTGTCCGCAATCACGGACAGATAGTGCTCCAAGGGATCCTGCCCCTCGGCCGGGCCGACGGTCTCATGCAGCTGGCCCATGCACAGCCGCTCAAAGGTGCGGGCCTGGATGGCCAGCGCAGGCCCGCCCAGCGCCGAAACCAGGCTGGAGGCACGGGCGAAGATCAGGTCCCCGGTGAGTACCGCTACGGAGTTTCCCCAGATTTCGTGCGCCGTGGGGGCACCCCGGCGGTAGGGAGCTTCGTCCATCACGTCGTCGTGGTACAGGGTGGCCAGGTGCGTCAGCTCCACCACAACGGCGGACTGGATGACCTTGTCCCCGGCTTCCTGCTCCCCGAGGTGGGACGCCAGCAGCGTCAGCAGCGGACGGATGCGTTTCCCGCCGGCCTCCACCAGATGCCGTGAGGTGGTGTCCGCAAACGGATCGGCGTTGGCAACGGCCTCGCGCAGCTGCACTTCCACCTGCTCCAGGGAGGCGACCATGGACGGCCCCAGCCTGGGATCTTCCGCCAGCAGTGCGAACCCTGGGGGCAAGGTGGAGGTGCTGGTCCCGGTCTCCGGGCTGGTGTTGGTGGATTCAGTCACTGTTCAAGACTAACTATTTGTCGGAACGGGTGGGCAAACGGCATCGTCGTCGTCATGCGTGCGGCTGGGACTGTCGGGAGCTTACCGGCGTTCCCTGGTTGCTCGCGGCCGGAACCAGCATTTCCAATATGGCAATCACTCTATCCTCAATGCCCTTGGAGTTTCGGTCCGTCAGGTTGGCCAGCATGCGGACCACGAACCGCATCAGCACGGGGATCGGCATTCCGGTGCGCAGTGCCAGCTTCATCACGGCAGGCCGCCCGATCATGGAAGCGAAGATACGGCCCAGTGTGAAGTGGCTGCCCCATTCCTGCCGCACGTGTCCGGCATAAGCCCGCAGTTCGACGTCGAACGCCGCCCTGGCAGAGAGAAGTCCGGGTGAGAGGGCGGCTCCGGCACCTTCGATGATGTGTTCGGCAGCGAACCGTGCAGACTCCATGGCGTAGGAAATGCCTTCGCCGTTGAAGGGGCTGACCATGCCTCCGGCGTCGCCGAGCAGCAGCAGGCCGGGCGAATAGTGCGGAGTGCGGTTGAAGCCCATCGGCAGCGCCGCACCGCGGATTTCGCCCACCTGGTTTTCCGGAGTGAAACCCCATTCGGCGGGCATGCCCGCGGTCCAGTCGCGCAGCACCTTCCGGTAATCCAGCTTGCCGAATTCCTTGGAGGAGTTCAGGATGCCCAGCCCCACGTTGGAGGTGCCGTCCCCCACGCCGAAGACCCAGCCGTAGCCTGGCAGCGGGTTTCCGGAGGCGTCAGGAAGTTCGAGCCAGCCTTCCATCCACTCATCATTGGTGCGCGGGCTTTCGAAATACGTACGGACGGCTACGCCCATGGGACGGTCGTCGCGCTTTTCAATGCCCAGGCTCAAGGCCGTGCGGGTGGAATTGCCGTCCGCAGCCAGCACGACGTCGGCCAGGAACGTCCGCTGGTCACCGGTCCGCCGCCCGTTTTCATCCAGGATGTTGGCGACGACGCCTTCCACCCGGCCATCCGCGGCGCGGACAGCGGAAACCACGGTGTGGCGCTCGAGGATCTTCGCTCCGGCGACCTCGGCATGGCGGGCCAGGGCTTCATCGAAGCCCAACCGGGTGCGGATCAGTCCGTAGTCGGGGAAATCCGAGAGCACCGGCCAGGGCAGCTCCAGTGTCCGGCCGCCGGCAATCAGGCGCAGGCCCTTGTTCCGGCGCCAGCCCTCCGATTCCTCGTGCGGCAGGCCCAGCAGCTGGATCTCACGGACCGCCCGGGGGGTCAGGCCGTCGCCGCAGACCTTTTCCCGCGGGAACGCGGTCTTTTCCAGGACTGTGACATCCACGCCCGCCGAGGCGAGGTAATACGCGGCAGTGGAACCCGCGGGGCCGGCTCCGACAATGAGGACCTTCACGCTGCCGGCTACCTCCCGGGCTTTACGGCCCGGTGAACGGCAACAATGCCGCCGGTCAGGTTCCGGTACGCCACATCGGACCATCCGGTCTCGGTGATCCAGGCAGCGAGGCTGTCCTGGTTGGGCCAGGCCCGGATGGATTCGGCCAGGTAGACATAGGCGTCGGGGTTGGACGCCACCTTGCGGGCAATGGGGGGAAGGGCGCGCATCAGGTACTCGGTGTACATGGTCCGCCACACCGGAATCACCGGCGAGGAGAATTCGGCAATGACCAGGCGTCCGCCGGGCTTGGTCACCCGGAGCATCTCGGCCAGTGCCTTCTTCGGCTCGTTGACGTTGCGCAGGCCAAAGGAAATGGTGGAGGCGTCAAAGGAGTTGTCCGCAAACGGCAGATTGGTGGCATCGCCTGCCACGAAGTCAATGTCCGGGCGGCGGCGCTTGCCGACCTTGAGCATTCCCAGCGAGAAGTCGCAGGCGACGACGTCGATGCCCGCATCGGCGTAGGGCTCACTGGAGGTGCCGGTGCCGGCCGCCAGGTCCAGGACCCGCTGTCCGGGTACGGCCCCCACGGCGTCCACCACAATGCGGCGCCAACGGCGTGTCTGTCCCAGGGACAGCACGTCATTAACGACGTCGTATTTGGGTGCCACGTCATCAAACATGGCAGCAACTTCATCCGGACGTTTTTCCAACGATGCGCGGTTCACCCAGCCATTGTCTCAAACAATGGGGTTCCGGCCGAACCGGACCGTGCCCTGTCGTGTTGCTCTCAGGATGGGGCGTGTAGTGGCAGGCCCGCGGCCGGGGCGGAGTAGTGTGGAATCACTATGACCACCCTGCGTTCTGTAACAGTGCCGGTCGGTGAGCGCTCCGCCACCATCGGCCTCTTGGAGTATCTGGTTCTTGATGAACAGCTGTGCTGGATCCGGCGGCAGGAGGGACTGGTGGGCTTCGGCGAAGCAGCCCGCTTCACCTCCAGCGGGCCGGAACGGTTCGCCCTCGCACAGCAGTGGTGGCGTGCCGTCCTGGCCGAAGCCGATGTCGATAATCCCCTGCCCCAGCCCGGCACCGGGCTGGTTGCCTTCGGGTCCTTTGCCTTCTCCAAGCGCTCCCCCTTTGAATCCCGTCTGGTGGTTCCGGAGATTGTGGTGGGGCTGCGCGACGGCGAGGCCTGGGTGACCTATACAACGGCCGATCCCGACGCCGAGGTCACTGCCGAAACAGCGGTCGACACCCTGGCCCGCTATCTCGATGACCTGCCGCTGTACCGCCAGAGCGACCCTGCGGACCGGATCCTGCCCGGGATGCTCAGTGAATCCGAATGGAAAAACGCGGTGGCACGTTCCGTCGCCCACATTGCCGCCGGCGACCTGAGCAAGATTGTGCTGGCCCGGGATGTCGCCGTGGAACTTGGCAGCCCGCTGGTCGCCTCCCAGGTGCTGCGCGAACTGGCCGTCCGTTACCGTGACTGCTGGACCTACTCCGTCGACGGCCTGATCGGCTCCACGCCCGAGATGCTGATCCGCGTCCAGAGCGGCACGGCGGAAGCGCGCGTCCTGGCCGGTACCCTGGACCGGGCCACTGCACCGGAGGATGATCCCGACTACGCAAAGCGGGTACTCGCCGGATCGGAAAAACAGCGGCACGAGCACCAGATCGCCATCGACTCCCTGACCCGCGCCCTGGAACCCTTCACGTCCTCCATGACGTCGCACTCCGAACCCTTTGTCCTGGAGCTGCCCAACGTCTGGCACCTGGCTTCCGATGTCACAGCCGAGCTCGCAGCGGATGAAACCGGAGCCGTCCCCACGCCGCTGACCCTCATCGAGGCACTCCATCCCACCGCTGCCGTCTGCGGCTTCCCCACCAGCGTGGCCGGAGAACTTATTAGTGAACTTGAACACATGGACCGCGGCCCGTATGCCGGTCCGGTGGGCTGGATGGACGGAGCCGGAAACGGCGAATGGGGCATCGCCCTACGCGGCGCCGTGGTCGAAAGCCCTACCGAAGTACGGCTTTATGCAGGGTGTGGAATTGTCGCCGGATCCAATCCTGCCGCGGAATTAGAGGAAACCTGGAGCAAGTTCCGGCCGATGCTGGAGGCTCTGGGACTGGACCGGCCCCGCGCGGTTCCGCGCCGTCCGTCTGAGTATGCATCGGCGCCCGCCGCATCCTGACCGGTTCGACACCCCGGCCCGCAAGGTCCGATGCATAGCCGTTTGGTTCGTTGCATAAATTTGCATTAGGTAGAATAGAAACTCGGAAGCGGGTTGGGGCCTGCTTCCGCACGCTGCCGCCCTGGAGACGGATTGGTTTTCCGCCTGCGGCCGAATCCCTTCCCTACCGACCAAAGGTTCTGAAACGCCATGCTGCATAAAGCCCGCACCGCCGTCGTCGCCGCCCTGGCTGCCGGCGCGCTGTCCCTGACCGCCTGCGGCGGGGGAACCGACACTGAAGAGTCCGGCCTTGCCCTGGTCAATGACGGCACCCTTACCGTTTGCTCCAACGTCCCCTTTGAACCGTTCGAATACGTAGTGGACGGCGAGTTCACCGGTTTCGACGTCGAACTCACCCGTGAGATCGCCAGCGGCATGGGACTGGAGCACGAGATGCAGAACGTCGGCTTCGACGGCCTGCAGAGCGGCACCGTGCTGGCTGCCCGCCAGTGCGACATGATTGCCGCAGCCATGACCGTCACGGATGAACGGGCCGAAAAGCTCGCCTTCTCCGACCCGTACTACGACTCACTGCAGTCCATCCTGGCCCCCGCCGGCTCCTCCATCACCTCCATGGCTGACCTGGACGGCAAGAAGGTAGGTGTCCAGCAGGGCACCACCGGTGAGAGCTATGCCCGGGACAATGCCCCCGAGGGCGCTGAGATCATGTCCTTCCAGACCGATGCGGAACTCTTCCAGTCACTGCAGGCAGGTGGCATCGACCTTGTTCTGCAGGACCTTCCGGTCAACCAGGACCACACCGAAGACGGCAAGTACGCCGTGACCGCCACCTTTGAAACCGGTGAGGTCTATGCCTTCGCCATGAAGAAGGACGGCAGCGCCGATCTGGCCGCACAGGTGAACGAACAGCTTGCCAACCTGCGGGAGAACGGCAAATACCAGGAGCTGTACGACAAGTACTTCACGGAGTAGCCTCCGCACCGGAGACAAGGCCCCTCGCGCCGGGCGGCGACATGTTGCCGAAATATGCGGTACGTACGCTCTAGACTGCATCCCAATACCAGTAAAGGGTGAGCCGGGTCACGCTGACCCGGCTCATACCGTCCGACGTAAGGTTGTAAAACAATGCCGCACAAAGCCCGTACCGCTGCCTTTGCCTTCCTGGCCATCGGCGCACTTTCGCTGACCGCTTGCGGTGGCGACGATTCCGCTGCCTCCGACGATGCCGGCGCAGAATTCAATCTCGTTTCCGAAGGGACCCTGACGGTCTGCTCCGACATCCCGTACGTGCCGTTCGAATACGAAGAGAACGGTGAATACACCGGCTTCGACATGGACATCGTCAAGGAGATCGCCTCGGGCCTGGGCCTCGAGCTTTCGGTCCAGGATGCCGGCTTCGAGGGCATTGCCAGCGGTACGGTGCTGGCGGCAAACCAGTGTGATCTCTCCGCCAGCGCCATCACCATCACGCCGGAACGCGAGGAAGCCATGGGCTTCGCCGACCCGTACTACGACTCACTGCAGTCGCTGCTGGTCCCCGCGGATTCGGACATCAAGAGCCTTGCGGACCTGGACGGCAAGAAGCTCGGCGTCCAGGGCAATACCACGGGCGAGTCCTATGCCCGGGAGAACGCCGCCGGTGCGGAGATCTTCGCCTACCCGAGCGATGCCGAACTGTTCCCGGCCATCCAGTCCGGCAATGTTGATGCCGTGCTCCAGGACCTGCCGGTTAACATTGGACACACCGAAGACGGTAAATTCACCATCGCCGAGGAATACCAGACCGATGAGTCCTACGGCTTCGCCATGGACAAGGACAACACCGAACTCGTCTCCGCCGTCAACGAGCAGCTCACTGAGATGCGCGACAGCGGCAAGTACCAGGAGATCTACGACAAGTACTTCACCGAATAACGCCTAGACAATCGAGTCGTCCCGGGCCGGGTGCCCGGGACGGCCTCTTTTCTTCCCCGGAAGGCCCCATCTTGAAACCCTCCACCCGCAGACGCCTCTTCCAGGGCGTCCTGTATGCCATCTTTGTCCTTGCCCTGGCAGCCGTTGCACTGCTCGCTGACTGGGAAGCCATCGGCGAGAACTTCTTCGACCCCGAGGTGGCCCGCGAGGCGTTCCCGACCATCATCACGGTGGCCGTAAAAAACACCATCATCTACACGGTGATCGCTTTTGCCGGCGGCCTGCTGCTCGGCTTGGTGCTTGCCCTGATGAAACTCTCCCCGGTGGCCCCGTACCGCTGGGCCGCCACGGCATACATTGAACTTTTCCGCGGGCTTCCGGCCCTGCTGGTGATTTTCGGTTTCGCCTTCGCCGTGCCGATTGCCTTCAACTGGCGTCCGCCGGGCGGCAGCGCCGGTGCCGGCCTGCTGGCCCTGATCATTGTCTCCGGCGCCTACATTGCCGAGACCATCCGTGCAGGCATCCAGGCGGTTCCCGCCGGCCAGGCCGAAGCCGCCCGTTCGCTGGGCATGAGTCCGATGTGGACCATGATCTCCGTGACCCTCCCCCAGGCCTTCCGGATCATCACTCCCCCGCTGACCAACGAACTGGTCATCCTGATCAAGGACACCTCGCTGCTCTTTATTGCAGGCATGGCGCTGCAGGACCGCGAGCTGACCACGTTCGCCCGCGACTCCGTCTCGCAGACGGCCAACGCCACGCCGCTGGTGCTGGCCGCGCTGATGTACCTGATCATTACGCTGCCGCTGACCCAGCTGGTGGCGAAGCTTGAACGACACAACCAGAGAGGCAGGTAGCAGTCATGAGCGTCGAGAAGAACGCCGCCCCTGCCATCGAGGTCCGCAACCTTCACAAGTCATTCGGCAGCAACGAAGTCCTCAAGGGCATCGACTTCCACGTTGACCAGGGCGAAGTGGTCTGCGTGATCGGCCCGTCCGGCTCCGGCAAGTCCACCCTGCTGCGCTGCGTCAACCGGCTGGAGGATCCCACCAGCGGCACCATCATGGTCGAAGGCGTGGACATCACGGACCCGGAGACGGACCTGGACAAGGTCCGTACGCGGATCGGCATGGTATTCCAGCAGTTCAACCTATTTCCGCACCTGAACGTGCTGCGCAACCTGACCCTGGCCCAGCGCCGGGCCAAGCGCCGCGGCAAGGCCGAAGCGGAGGAAACCGCGCGGCGGAACCTCGCCAAGGTGGGCCTGGCGGACCGTGCCGAGGCTTTCCCCGCCCAGCTTTCCGGCGGCCAGCAGCAGCGGGTGGCCATTGCCCGTGCCCTGTCCATGGACCCGGACATGATGCTTTTTGATGAGCCCACCAGTGCCCTGGACCCCGAGTTGGTGGGTGACGTGCTTGAAGTCATGCGCCAACTCGCCGAAGAGGGCATGACCATGATGGTGGTGACCCACGAAATGGGCTTCGCCCGCGAGGTGGGAGACCGCGTTGTCTTTATGGACGGCGGCGTAGTGGTGGAACAGGGACGCCCCGAGGACGTCCTGGGCAACCCGCAGCACGAACGCACCCGGGCCTTCCTCTCCAAGGTCCTCTAAGGCCGGCATATAACTACAAAAGCGCGGTTCGCACCTGGTGCGGACCGCGCTTTTTTGTGCCCTGCTAGCCGCGGAGTGACGAGGCCACTGCGGCCTGCACCCGGGCATGCAGCCCGCGCAGCGCATCCCGTGCCACAGGTACCTCCAGCACGGAACGGCCCTGTACCGGGGCGGCCAGCGCGCTTTCCAGTTCGGCAGCGGAACGGATGAGCTGGTGCCGCACCCCGTAGCCGCGGCACAGCGCGGCGAGGTCCGTCTGGTGCGGGGTGCCGAAGAACCGTTCCACCAGTGCGGTGTACTTCGGGTCTTCGCCCAGGGCACCGTGTTCCAGCACCGAGAAGATCCCGCCGCCGGCGTCGTTGAGCACCACTATCTGCAGGTCCGGTTCGGTCTCCCCCGCGCCCAAAAGCAGGGCGCCGACGTCGTGCAGAAACGTCAGGTCCCCCAGCAGCAGCCGGGTGGGGATCCCGTTGGCCAGCGCGATGCCGGCAGCGGTGGAAATGGTGCCGTCAATGCCGGCGAGTCCGCGGTTGGCGTACACATCCAACGGATGCCAGTCAGGGGAAGCCACCAGGTCCATATCGCGGATGACGTTGGAGGAGCCAAGCACCAGGTTGGTATCGGCGGCGTCCCAGACCAGGTCCGCGACCTGCAGGCCGGTCAGTTCCGTCTGTGCCGCCAGCAGATTGGTGAGCGCGCTCTGTGCCGCCTCTGAAGCGGCCCGCCAGCGCTCCAGCCAGCCCGGGGCACCCGTACCGGCAAAGGCCAGTAGTCCGGGGATGTCGCTGATGATGGTTTCGCTCCGCCGCCCGGGGGTAAACCAGTTCACGGGCCGGGGAAGATACAGTGCCTTCTCGACGTCGTCGCGTGCCAGCAGTGCGGCCACCGGGCGGGAGAGCGTGGGGCGTCCAAAGACCACCACGCGTTCAATGTCCGGGCCCAGCTCCGGCAGCAGCAGCCGGTACGCGTTGACGGCGTTCGGGCCGAAGCGGGCATTGGAAGAGGGCTCGGCCAGCAACGGCAGGCCCGTGCGCAGCGCAAAGAGTGCGGCCAGTTCCCCCGCTCCGTCACCGGCCACAACGACGGTGCGATGGGTTCCGGGAAGCGGCGAAGCCGGGGCCGGCACCCGGTCAGCCACCGTAACCTCGGGCAGGGCGGCACGGGTCTCCGGGACATCCAGGGAGAGCGGGTCTCCGGAATCCGGCGTCAGCGGGTCCCGGAACTGCAGGTTGACGTGTACCGGACCGGCCGGGACACCGTTGCCCAGCTGCGCCAGGGCGGTGGAAATAACCCCTGCCGGATCGGTACCGGCTTCGACGTCCACTGCCGCGGCCGGAAAGCCGGCAAAGATGCCCGGCTGGACGGTGGTCTGGTTTGCCCCGGTGCCGTGCAGTTCGCCGGGCCGGTCCGCTGAGAGGACCACCAGCGGGACTCCGGAGTGGTGCGCTTCCATCACGGCTGGGAGCAGTTCGCCTACGGCTGTGCCCGACGTCGTCACCACGGCGGACGGCCGGCGTCCGCCGCGGGCCAGGCCCAGGGCAGTGAACCCTGCGACCCGTTCATCGATGCGCACGTGCACGCGCATCCGTTCCTGCAGTTCTGCCTCCGCCAGTGCGTACGCCAGCGGGGCGCTGCGGGAGCCGGGGGCAATCACGACGTCGCGTACTCCGGCCTCCGCGAGTGCGGCGACGGCGGAGCGGGCGGCCTGCAGGGAACTCAGGGATCCAGTCACCCTTCCATCCTAGGGGGCCGGTGTGGGGGCGGTGTGGCGGCAATCCGGTCCACCGCCCCCGTTGCGGGTGGCTGGCTTCCCTACGGCACAGGCAGGTTGTCCTCTGGACGGGCAGGCCCGCCCACCTGCGGAACCGGCAGGTCGGCCGGCTGCCCCGAGGGCTGAACGGGCTGCCCGCCGGACCGGGCGGGTTCACCTGCCGGCATAGCGGTCCGCGTAACCTGCCCCTCTGCCGGCTTTGCCGCGGCGGCCGGGATGTCCCCGTCCCCGACGTTCCCCTCCCGGATGTCCCCGTCCCGGCCGCCCTTGTTCCTGCCGGCAACGTTGAAGATCAGGTTGAGCACAATGGCGGATAGGCAGGCCAGCACAATGCTGTTCTCCACAACTATCTGCAGTGACGCCGGAAAGCCGCTGAAGATTCCCGGCTTGCTCACCGGGACCATGGCCAGGCCAAGGCTGACGCTGACTATGAGGATGTTGCGGGCATCGTTCAGGTCCACCCGGCCCAGGATGCCGATACCCACTGCGGCCACGCCGCCAAAGAGCACCATGGCGGCGCCGCCCAGCACCGGCATGGGAATGGCGGCCACAACTGCGGAGATCTGGGGGAAGAGCCCCATCAGGACCAGCAGCACACCGGCCGCGGTGATGGCCCACCGGCTCTTCACCCCGGAGAGGCGGATGAGTCCGACGTTCTGGGCATAGGCCGTAAACGGGAAGGAGTTGAACACTCCTCCGAGCATCGTGGACAGCCCGTCCGCCCGGAGAGTGGCGGCAACGCGTTTTTCATCGACCTTCTCCCCCGTAATGTCGCCGATGGCCAGGGCGTCGCTGGTGGTCTCCACCATGGTGATCAGCATGACGATGATCATCGCGAGGACGGCCGAGAAGTGGAAGGTCGGCAGGCCAAAGGCGAAGGGGGCGGGGAACTCGAAAACGGATGCAGTGCCGACGCCGGAGAAATCCACCAGACCGAAAGGAATGGCTATCAGGGTGCCCAGGACCAGGCCCAGCAGCACGGCGATCCGTCCCAGGAAGCCGGAAAATATCCGTGAGACGGCAAGGATGATGACCAGGGTGGAGACAGCCAGCAGCAGGTTCGGACCGGAGATGGCGGTGGTTGCCTGGTCCCCTCCCACCATCCAATTCGCGGCAATGGGGATCAGCGAAATGCCGATGGCGGCAATGGTGGTCCCGGTGACCACCGGGGGAAAGAGGAAGAGCACCCTGCTGAAGAATGGGGCGGCAATAAAGGTGAACAGGCCGGCGGCGATCACCGAGCCGAAGATGGCGGGCAGTCCCCATTCGCCGCCGATCAGGATCATGGGGGCCACCGCCGTGAACGTGGTGCCCTGGACAATGGGCAGCCTGGCGCCAATGTTCCAGATGCCGACGGACTGCAGGATGGTCGCCACCCCGCTGGTCAGGGCGGTGACGGCCAGAAGGTAGATCACCTGTTCCTGCGGAAGCTGCAGGGCCACGGCGAGAACCAGCGGCGCCGCCGCGATGCTCGCATACATGGCCAGCAGGTGCTGGGCACCTGCCAGTACCAGTTTGGCGGGCGGGAGCTTCTCATCGACTCCGGTTAGCGCTTCGGACATGTCCGTTCCTTTCACTGGGGTGGCGTTCTTCACGGTTAGGCCCCGCTCCGCGCCCGGAGGGCGAGCGCACTTTCGCGGAAGCGGCGGCGGACTTCGGTTTCATCGACGCCGGGAATCTGTTTGTCATCGAGCAGGACCTGTCCCGCCACGATGGTGAAGCGGACATCGTCTGCACGGCTCGCATACGCGAGGGTGGATTCCGGATCGTAGACGGGCATGGTGTGGGCGGTATCAAAATCCACCACCACAATGTCGGCAGGATGGCCGGGAGCCAGCTGGCCCAGCTCGGGCCGGTGCATCGCGGCCGCCGAGCCGGTGGTGGCAAGGTTGAGCAGCTGCCGGGTCGGCAGGAAGAGCGGGTCCTGCGTGCGGTCCTTGTGGATGAGGCCGGCGAATTTCATTTCCTGGAACAGGTCCATGGTGTTGTGGCTGGCCGGCCCGTCCGTTGCCAGTCCGACGGTGATCCCCGCGTCCGTCACTGCCCCCAGGTCCAAGGTGCCGGAGACCAGTTTCGCGTTACTGACCGGACAATGGGCAATCTTCACGCCGCGCTCGGCCAGGATCCGGCGGTCGACGTCGTCCAGCCGGGTGCAGTGCGCGGCCGTGACATCGCGGCCGAGGAAGCCCATGGACTCCAGCCACTGCACGCTGGTGGTCCCGTAGGTGTCCTGCATGTAGCGCACTTCGTTCATGCCCTCAGCCAGGTGGGTGTGGATGGAGACCCCGTACTCGTCCGCCACCTTCCGGGTCAGCTTCCACATCTCCTCGCCCACCGAATAGGGCGCGTGCGGAGAGAGCGCAACCTGGATCCGGCCGTTGCCGGCCATGTGGTGCCGCTCGACTTTCTCGCCGAAGTTCTCCAATGCCCGCCAGGACCAGGCGGAGATGGGCTCGTAGATCCCGCGGTCCGCAAACCCGTAGCCGAGGGTGGCCCGGAGCGGAATAACTTTCAGCGCCTCGACCTCCGGTTCCACGGCATAGGCGTCAAAGTGCTCGTTGAAGCAGGTAATGCCGGAGCGGACCATTTCGATGAGGCCGCACAGACTTGCCCAATAAAGCGTTTCCGGATCGAAGTTCTGCTTGAGCTTCCACATGGATTCCAGCCAGGACCACAGCTCCGCGTCTTCATCCAGGCCGCGCAGGAGCATGTTTGAGGCATTGTGCGTGTGCGAATTGATGAAGCCGGGCATGATCGCCCCGCCGCGGGCATCGATGATCCGGCCGGCGCCGGTGACGTCAATGGACCCGGCAGTACCAATCCGGTCAATGACCCCGCCGCTGAAGGTGACGACACCGTCCGGTATGGGGGGCTGGTTGTTCATCGGCAGGACATAACCGTTTATTACTGCGACATCTTCTGGACCCAAACTCACCGATAGCGCCTTCCGTCTCGTTCAATCCGGCGTTCCGGACGCCGTTAGACAGAGATTCGCAGACACATGTTTCCGGTGCGTGTTGGTATGTTTCGGCCGTGTTCCCGACTCGGAAGGCTTCCGGCCACGGCCGTCCTGCCAGCTCAGCCGCCCCGTTATCAGCCACCCCGTAGAGGAACCGCTTCTGGCATGATGACGGGGTGCGATCAGCGCGGCCCTGCTGCACAGGGCCTTCCGCACGGACAGAACCAGGACCGGCCATGCCCCTTTCTATCCCCGCTTCTTCTACGCCCGCTTCTTCTTCGCCCGCTTCTTCTTCGACCCCCGCACCTTCCGTGGAACTGCACACCCTTCCGGGTGACTACGTGATCGCACGGCTTCCTGCGACCGCCGAGGTCCCGGCGGCATTTACGGCGCCGGTTCCCGGGGCCGGATTCGTGTCGGTCACCCGCACCCCGCAGGAGCTTTCGCTGGTCTGCCCGGCTGCACTGGCGCCGGCGGACACCGAAACCGACGGCCCTTGGGCGGCCGTGTACGCAGCCGGCCCGATGCCTTTCGGCCTGACCGGAGTTGTCACTTCGCTGGTGGCACCGCTGTCCGCCGCGGGCTGCCCGGTTTTTGTGGTTTCCACCTTTGACGGAGACATCCTGCTGGTTCCCTCGAAGGATTACGCACGGGCCTGCGGTTTGCTGCTCGAGGCAGGCCACACGCTCCGCCGGACGCCCGAGGCTGAGGCTGAGGCTGAGGCTGAGGCACCCGGGTAACCCGGGTAACCGGGGGAACCGGGGGAACCGGAGGAACCGGGGGAACCAGGGGAACCGGGGTAACCAAAAGCTGGATGGCCCGTATAACTGGGGCCCGGCCGGGTACCGGTAACCGGACTCAGGCCGGCCCGGCCGCAGAGACGGTCCCGCCCGACGCCAGCAGCGCGTGGACACGGTCCAGACGATCCAGCCACCACCGGGTACGTTCGGGGGATGCCGCGAACCGCTCCAGCAGGCCCTCCGATACCGGAACGTCCCGCACGGCCAGGGCACCGCCGTCGGGCAGCAGCGGTTCATCGGTCACGTCGCCGGCCATCAGGGACAGGGTGCCCAACCCGCACGCGTAGGGCAGTTCCGGCAGTGCTGCGGCCAGGGCGACGCCGGTACGGATGCCTACGGAGGTATCAATGGCCGAGCTCACCACCGCCGGCAGCCCGGCCTGCTTCACTATTTCCACTGCCCGGCGCACTCCGCCCAGCGGTGCGGCCTTGATGACGATCAGGTCCGCGGCGTCTTCCCGTGCCACCTTCAGCGGATCCGTTTCCTTCCGTACGCTTTCATCCGCAGCAATCAGGACCGGTACACCGCGGCGCCGCAGTTCCGTGCGTACCGCCCGCAGCCCGTCAATACCGGCTACCGGCTGTTCCGCGTACTCCAGGCCGGCTTCGGCCAGCCGGGTCAGCGTATCGACGGCGGTGGGCACGTCCCAGCCCGCGTTGGCATCCACGCGGATCCCGGCGCCGGGCAGCAGCCGGCGCACTTCCGCCACCCGGGCGAGGTCCTCGGCCGGGGATTGTCCGGCTTCGGCCACCTTCACCTTGACCGCGGACACGGAACCGAAACGCGCCAGCACGGTTTCTACCTGGTCCACGTCCACCGCCGGGACCGTTCCGTTGACCGGAATGGAGGTTCTCAGCGGTGCCGGATATCCGTGCTCGGCGGCTTCCAGGGCGGATGCCAGCCAGGGGACGGCTTCCTCGTCCGCGTATTCCGGGAACGGGGAAAACTCGCCCCACCCGGCGGGCCCGTGCAGCAGCAGCGCCTCGCGCTGCAGGATGCCGCGGAATTTCACCCGCATGGGAATGGACACCACACGGGCGCTTTCACGGAGTACGGAGCGGTCCGGATTTTTCCAATTCGACACCCTGCCAGCCTACGCTTTGCCTCCCTGTACCCGTCCCGGCAGCCCTGCTCAGGCAACCACCAAGATGATGTGGCAATCTGGAACCAATGGATACTCGCAATTTGCTGGCACAGCGCTCCCGGGCACAACGCCCGGCTGCGCATAATCCGGCGCTCTTCCTCTTTGCCGCTCTGTGCTGCGCTGCGGGCGTAGCCGTGACGTATTGGTTTTTTGTCCGGACCACCACCGGGCAGCTGGCTGACGAGTCCGCTTTCAAGGAAGCCGAACTCATCGCCGCCGGCAACCACCTGCCCGTCATTTCCTTCCTGGACAACCTGCCGCTGATCTCGGTGTTCATCGCCGGAATAGTGGTGGTGTTCGTGTCCATCCTGCGGCACCGCCTTTCCCCGGCGGTCATTGCCTTGGGCACCTTCGCGGCGGCGAATATCAGCAGCCAGCTGCTCAAACGGCTGGTGCTGGACCGGCCGGACCGCGGCGTCCTCACCCTGGACTTCAATTCGCTGCCTTCGGGGCACACCACGCTGGCGGCCTCGGCTGCGGCGGCGGTTTTCCTGCTGGCTGCCCCGCGGTGGCGGCCGCTGGCCGCGTTCTGGGGCGGCTGCTATGCCATCCTCGCGGGGGCCGCAACGTTCCTGAACACCTGGCACCGGCCGGCCGACGTCGTCGCCTCACTCCTGGTGGTCTCGGCCTGGACCCTGATCGGAGGCCTGGTCATGATGCGGACCAACCCGGAGTGGAACCGGTGGCCGGCGGCCGGACGCGGACAGGGCGCGGCACGGGCGGTCACCCTGCTTTGTGCGATTCCCGGGACCCTGGCAGCCCTGTTCAGCCTGGGGCTGTACTTCTACGCCCGCTGGGATGCCGCACCCGTCGCCACAGCCGCTCCCCTCTACTTCTGGGCAGGACTGGCCCTCATCGCGGGCGTTGGCCTGCTGATCAGCGCCCTTGCCTGCTGGCTCTTCAGCCAGCAGGCCGGCGATCCGGCGCGGCGCTAGCGGCCCTGCCCGGCTTCCCCTTGGGTACCCAGCACCAGAGGACGACGGCGCCGGCCAGTCCCAGCAGCGCGGTGGCCAGAATGCCGGCGGACAGGGAGACCAAGGCGGTGACACCGGACAGGATGCCCGGCCCGCCCATGGTGCCCAGATCGGCCAGCAGCCGCCAGACACCCAGGAACTGCGGACGCCCCGGCGAAGGGGAAAAGTCCGCCCCGAGGGTCATGACAATCCCCGAACCGATGCCGTTGCCGAAGCCGATCAGCAGAGCCGCCAGCAGCAGGCCCGTCGCTTCGGTGGCCAGCGGCAGCAGTCCCAGCCCCACTCCCATAACGAGCATGCAGGGCACGGCCACCGAACGCCGCCCCCGAGTGTCCATGGCTTTGCCTGCCGGATAGAAGATCAGCATGTCGATGGCACCGGAGAGCCCGTAGATCAGCGCCGTCTGGGTGGGGTCCAGGCCTATGTGCTGCCCCCAGAGCGGAATGACGGCCTGGCGGGTGGCCCGGACCGCGGCGATCAGCAGGATTCCAATACCGATGGTCCGGAACACCCGGGCATGGCTGCGCACGATCGCCCGGACGGTGGGGGCGGGAACCGCTGCGGGCGAGGCAGCCGTGCCAGCGCCCGGGTTGCGGGGACCCGGGCCGCGGCCGCTTGGGCCGCCGGCCCCGGGACGGACGGCCAGGTCCGGCACTGTCAGGCTGAGCACTCCGGCGCCCAGGGCGGCGGCGGCCCCCACCCAGTACGCGCCCGTGGTGCCCAGGAAGTGGATGGCTCCGGCGCCGGCGAACGGACCGATGAAGACCCCGATCCGGTTCACGCCGCCCAGGGTGGACAGGGCCCGTGCACGGAAGTGCAGCGGCACGGCCTCCGTCAGGTAGCTCTGCCGGGCCAGCCCGAACACCGAACCGGCCATGCCGATCATAAAAACGGCCACCGCGAAGACCCAGAGGACGGGCACCGAGGCCGCCAGGATCATGGCGAGTGCACACCACGCCGCGGCCACCACCAGGGCCCACTTTTCCCCGAACCGTGTGGTCACCACCGTGGCCGGAACGTTGGTCAGAAGCGACCCGACACCGGTGAGGGTGATGACCAGGGCGGCCAGGGCTACGGTGGCGCCAAGCCCCCGGGCGCTGAGTGCAATTACGGGCAGGATGGCCCCGGTCGCCAGCCCGTAGAGCAGGGTGGGCCCGTAGGCCGGAACGGCTATACGTCGAAGGCTGAAATCATCCGCTGGCACAGCCCCAGACTATCCTCCGCACCGCCGGCGCCCTGACCGGACTACCGCTTCAGCCACTTCCATTTCGCCAGGGTCCGCAGCCGGGTGAGCAGTGCACGGGACTGCTCGGGCCCGTACGGGAGAATGGGGATGGCCTTGGTCATGTCCACGGACGCCTGATCCATGGCGCTGCGCGTTACGGCAACGGCGGTGCGCATCTTGTTCATCTGTGTGGAGACGAAATCCACGGTGACGGGTTTGCCGTGTCCCGGCACGAAGACCGTGTACAGGTCCTCCAGCGCGGTGACTTTGCCCAGGGTGCGGATCCATTCCTTGGGGAAGGAATCCTCGAACTGCGGATCGGCGCCCTGCTCCACCAGGTCCCCGGTGAAGAGCACTTCGCCCGCCCCGACCAGCAGATCGTGGTCCGTATGCCCGCGTCCCAGATGGAACAGGGTCACCGAAATGCCGCCCAGGTCCAGATCCACCGGGGCGTTCTCGACCAGCTTGGTGGGCCCGGTAATAGCGGTGTGCTCTCCCATGGCCGAGGCCATTTCCGGCTCCGTGTCGGCAGCCTGCGGGCGATGCTTGTCGCCGTTTTCAAGGATGCTCGCGGCGCAGCCGGCGGTGCCCCAGATATCTTCGACGCCTCGGGCCAGCATCAGCGTGTTGCCGAAGTAGTGGTCAAAGTGGGCATGCGTATTCACCGCGGACAGCGGCAGGTCCGTCAGCTCCCGGGCGGCCGCGTAGATTTCCTCAGCCATCACCGGACCGGCACCGGTATCAATCAGCAGGGCCCGCTCATCACCGATCACCAGGCCGGTGTTTACGTCATATGCCTCGTTGCGCCGCACCCAGATCCGGGGGGCAAGTTCCAGCCAGTCCGCCGTGCTCGCTGCGGGCTGGTGCGGTATTTCGGTCATGTCAGATTTCCCTTTCGCCGGCCCTCTCCAACCTACCGCGGGGAGGGAGCCGGGGCACGTATTACAGGTCTGCGAGGATCCTGCCCGGGTTTTCGACGGCGTCCGCCACGTACCGCAGGAACCCCCCGGCCGTACCGCCGTCGCACACCCGGTGGTCGAAGACCAGGGTCAGCTCCGTCATCTTCCGCACGGCCAGTTCGCCCCGGACCACCCACGGCTTGTCGATGATGCGGCCGACGCCGAGCATTGCCGATTCCGGGTAGTTGATGATCGCGGCGCTGCCGTCCACACCGAACACTCCGTAATTGTTCAGGGTGAACGTACCCGAGGTCAGCTCGGCAGCAGTGGCCCGGCCTTCCTGCGCCGCAGCGGTGAGCCGGCGGATCTCGGTATCCAGGTCGCGGGTCGACAGGCTGTCCGCGCGGCGGACGGCGGGGACCATGAGTCCCCGGCCGGCCTGGACCGCAATGCCCAGGTTGATGCCCTCAAAAGCCTCGATGGCTGCGTCGGAGGAACTGCCGTCAGCACCCGCCTCCCCGGGAACATACCGGGTGTTGAGTTCGGGGAACCTGCGCAGGCCAGCCAGGGTGAAGCGGGCGAAGAACGCCAGCAGCGAGGGCACGTCGCCGCCGCCGCGCCCGAGGTCGCTGCGCAGCTCCATCAGCGCCGTCGCGTCCACATCCACCCACACGGTGGCTTCCGGGATCAGGGACCGGCTGCGGGTGAGGTTCGCGGCAACCGTTCGACGCACTCCTCGGACGGGGGTGCGGGCAGCGACGTGCAGTCCGGTCCGCGGGTCGAGGGCCGACACGGACAGGTCTGACACGGACAGTTCGGCCTCCGCCAGGGATGCCGCCCCGTCCCGGGACGGCATCGTCCGCAGTGCCGCCTGGACATCCCGGCGCAGTATCAGGCCGTCCGGACCGCTCCCGCGGAGATCAGCCAGGCGCAGGCCCGCATCACGCGCCATCCTGCGGACCAGCGGGGAGATGCAGCGTGGCGCAGCGGACCGGGACGGTAGAACCGCCACGGCCGTCCGGACAGGGTTTTTCGGTGGTCTGGTGCGGCGCGCCGTTTTTGCTGCTCCCGGGGTTCCGTAGCCGATCAGCACATTGCCGGACCCGGCCTTCTCCTCCTGCCGGTAAGCTTCCCCGGCTGATGACGCCGCCGCTTCCACGGTTCCCACCGCAGCGGCGGTTTCCAGCCCCGCAGCCTCCGGGGCAGTGTTCACCGGGGCAGTGTTCACCGGAGCATCCCTCACCGGGGCAGTGTCCACCGAAATCAGCGGCCGCCCGACGTCGACACTCTCGCCGGCCTTGCCGTGCAGCTGCGCCACGCGGCCGGCATACGGAGACGGAACCTCGACCAGGGATTTCGCCGTCTCCACCTCCGCCACGGGCTGGTCCACGGTGACAGTGTCCCCCACCGCCACCAGCCAGCTGACCAGCTCGGCCTCAGTCAGTCCTTCACCCAGATCCGGCAGCAGGAAGGTCCGCACGCTCACAGGTGTCCCTCCGAACCGGTGTCGCCGGGTTCGTCCCATTGCAGCGCGTCCACCGCATCCAGGATCCGGTCCACCCCGGGCAGGAACCAGTGTTCCAGCTTCGGTGCGGGATACGGCACATCGAATCCGGTCACGCGCAGCACCGGAGCCGCCAAGGAATGGAAGCAGCGCTCGGAGACGCGGGCGGCGATTTCGGAGGCGACGGAGGCGAAACCCGGTGCCTCGGCGATCACCACGGCCCGGCCCGTACGCCGCACGGAGGCATCCACCGTGGCATCGTCATAGGGAACGATCGAGCGAAGGTCGATGACTTCCAGGGACCGGCCCTCCGCTTCGGCAACAGCAGCGGAGGCCAGCGCGACGGACACGGAGGGACCGTAGGCAATCAGCGTGGCATCGGTGCCCGGCCGGGCCACCGCGGCGGTTCCGATCCCGCCGGCAACTCCGCGGCCTGTCTTTGCCGCGGCGTCTGCTGCCCGGCGCAGCTCGGCCAGGTCCACGGTTTCCTTGGTCCAGTACAGCTTCTTGGGTTCCAGGAAAACGACCGGATCATCAAGCCGGATGGCTTCGCGCAGCAGTGAATAGGCATCCGCGACGGTGGCGGGCGCCACTACGGTAAGTCCCGGCGTGTGGGCGTAATAGGACTCGGAGGAATCACAGTGGTGTTCCACCCCGCCGATTCCACCGGCATAGGGAATCCGGATCACCATCGGCAGCTTGACCCGGCCCCGGGTACGGTTCGGCATTTTGGCCACGTGACTGACTATCTGTTCGAACGCAGGGTAGGCAAACGCATCGAACTGCATTTCGACCACGGGCCGCAGCCCGTTCATGGCCATCCCCACCGCCATGCCCACAATGCCCGATTCCGCCAGCGGGGTGTCAAAACACCGCTCGGCACCGAACCGTGCGGTCAGGGAATCCGTGATCCGGAAAACCCCGCCCAGCGGCCCCACGTCCTCGCCGAACATCACCACCGTGGGATCGGCAGCCATCTCATCGGCGAGGGCGGTGTTCAGCGCCTTGGCAAACGTCAGGGGCTGGTTTTCGGTGCTGTGAGCGGTGTCGGAGATCTGCCGGGTCTCCGACCGGGTCTCCGTGGAGGTTGTAGCCATGATGTGTGCCCTTCCGTCGGGAGTCAGCGCGTGGCGCGGGTATCCGGATCCCCGGCTGCTGCGTCGCGGTCCAGTTCGCTGCGCAGCAGCCCGGCCTGTTCGGTCAGCTGCGGGGTGCGGCGGCTGTAGACATGGTCAAACAGGGCCATCGGCTCGGGCTCGACGTCGGCGTTCAGCCCCTCGCGCATCGCCGCGGCCACGGTCTCGGCGTCGGCCGCGAGCCGTTCCTCGGCGTCGTCGTCGAGCAGTCCCGTGCCGCGCAGATAGGTCCGGATCCGCAGCAGCGGGTCCAGCGGTTCCCAGCGCTGCACCTCGTCCGCCGTGCGGTACCTCGTGGCGTCGTCGGCGTTGGTGTGGGGCTGCATCCGGTAGGTGTGCGCCTCCACCAGCGACGGCCCGCCGCCTTCCCTGGCCCGCTGGACGGCGGCGCCCAGCACGGCGAGGAGCGCGCCGACGTCGTTACCGTCCACCCGCTCCCCCGGCATGCCGTACCCCACAGCCTTATGTGCCAGGGAGGGTGCAACCGTCTGGCTGCGCAGCGGTACGGAAATTGCGTACTCATTGTTCTGCACGAAAAACACCACGGGCACGTGGAAGACCGCGGCAAAGTTCAACGCCTCGTGGAAATCACCCTCGCTGGTGGCACCGTCGCCGCACAGGGCCAGGACCACGGTGTCTTCGCCCTTGAGTTTCGCCGCGTGCGCCACCCCGACGGCGTGGAGCAGCTGGGTGGCCAGCGGCGTGGCCTGGGGGGCCACCCTGTGCTCATAGGGGTCATACCCGCTGTGCCAGTCCCCGCGCAGCAGGGTCAGCACCTGCAGGGGATCCACGCCGCGGGACATCACTGCCACGGAATCCCGGTAGGTGGGAAAAAGCCAGTCCCGGGCCTGCAGCACGGCAGCGGCCGCCACCTGGCACGCCTCCTGCCCGTGGGACGAGGGATACACGGCCAGCCGGCCCTGCCGGACCAGGGCGTTGGCCTGGTCATTGACCCGCCGTCCGGCCACCAGCCGTGCGTAGGCATCCATCAACGTGTCGCCGGCCGGCAGCGGATAGCGTTCATCGCCGTGCACGGCGCCGTCGGCATCAATCAACTGGACCGGGACAGGGGACGGAAGAAGCCCGCTGTCTGCGGCGGAACCCGGGGATTCGGGAAATCCGATGTGCCGCGGCGTCGAGATGGTCATCCGGGAGCCTCCGTCCGTGAGTGCCTGCGGCACCATTGCACGCGGGTACTACTGTCTAGCCAGTATGCTGACCGGCGCTCATCGGGTGCCAGCATTCCCGCAAATCTTGGACGGAAAGCACCCCTGCGGGTACTCTGATGGACACCTTGCAAATGTGACGCGGATTACTTGGGGAAAGCGTGGACACTATGACAGCAACTCCGGCAGTGCTGGACGAGACAGACCGGAAAATCCTGGCCGTGCTGCGCTCCGACGGGCGGGCATCCTTTACGGCCGTTGCGCAGGCGGTGCACATCTCACGGGCGCATGCCTACTCCCGGATTGCCCGGCTGACCGAATCGGGGGTGCTGAGCCGTTTCACCGCGCTGGTGGACCCGGAAAAGGCCGGGCTGGGATCCTCGGCCTACGTGACATTGAAGGTCCGCCAGCACGCCTGGCGGGAACTGAAGGATCGGCTCAGCGAGGTGCCGGAAATCCACCACATCGCCCTGGTCGGCGGGTCCTTCGACGTCATAGTGCTGGTGCGGGCCGAGGACAACGTGCATCTGCGCCGCGTCATTTTCGACCAGCTGCAGTCCATGCCCGGAGTGCTGGATACGCAGACCTTCCTGGTCTTCGAGGAGCGCGACACCCGCTGACGGCTGTTATTCAGAGGTTCCGCTCCCACAGAGCGCCATGCCCGTGCGCCCGGCGGAACCGCTCCCGGCCTGCCCCGGCACCTACCATGGGCGGATGAGCACGGACCCTTCCCTTCCACTGCCGGCACTCCCCCTGTCCGGGCGCACGGCTGTCATTACCGGTGTGAGCCGCCGCCAGGGCATCGGTTTCGCCATTGCCCGGCGCCTGGCGTCCATGGGTGCCGATCTGTTCCTGCAGCATCACGTGCCGTACGACGAGGAGCAGCCATGGGGAGCCGATTCCGTCGCGGACCTCCTCCGGGACCTGCGCTCCGTGGTGCCCGACGGCGTCCGGCTGGAACACGCCGGGATTGACCTGGCGCCGGCGGGCGGTGCTGCCGAACTCATTGAGCGGGCACAGTCCGCGCTGGGGCACCTGGACATCCTCTGCTGCAACCATGCCGGAGGCGGCAGCGACGGCGGCCTGGCGGAGATGACACCGGAAAAGCTGGATGCCCACTGGCAGGTCAATACCCGGTCAGCCCTGCTGGCCACCCGCTATTTTGCGGAGCAGCATGACGGCCGGGCCGGTGGACGCGTGGTGTGGATGACCTCCGGCCAGTCCCAGGGCCCGATGCCGGGCGAGATTGCCTATGCCACGTCGAAGGCCGCGTTGGCCGGCGTCACCGCCTCCGTGGCGGACGGCCTGATTAGCCAGGGCATCAACCTCAATACCGTCAACCCGGGCCCGGTCAACACCGGCTATCTGAATGAGGACACGGCGGACCGTCCCTCGGCGGAGCTGAAGAGTGTGCTCGCGCATTTTCCGGGCGGCAGGTTCGGCGAGCCGGATGATCCCGCCAGGCTGATCGCCTGGCTGGTCAGTGACGAAGGCCGGTGGATGGTAGGCCAGGTCCTCAACACCGAAGGCGGCTTTCGCCGCTGGTAACGGCCCGGGACGGCAATTCCGGGCCTGCAATACCCGGGCCTCCAGCAGACCCGGGACCTTAGCAAACAGCGCCCCGCAGGGTGCTGCGGGGCGCTGTTTCCGACTCGGGGGTGTCAGTTCTCGTCGTGCCCCTGATCGCTGCTCATCTGGCCTTCGGCCGGAGGGGTTTCTCCCGGGGGAACACCGCCGCCCGGCTCCAGTCCCGTGATGTTTCCGGCGGCGGGATCAGGGTTGGGGCTGTCTGCCTTCGCCTCGCTGTGGGCGTGGTTTCCCGTGCCCTCCTGTGTTCCTGCACCCTTTTGCGCGTCCTTGGGCTTATCCGGGTTCGCGGGATCGTTGTTCGGGTTGTAGCTCTCGGCCATGTTCTGCCTCCTCGGCATCTCTCAGAGTTCACCAGCCTTGGCAAGCACCGTAATAAGCATGCTTACGAGTTACTCCCAACCTAATCCCCCGGCGGGGCACATCTCAAGCCGGTACCGTACGGTTTCATCTGCACGGAAGGTGACCGGACGGCGATCAGCCGCGGAAAACCGGCTTCCGCTTGGCCAGGAAGGCGGTAAACCCTTCGGCGTAATCCGGCGTTTTACTCAGCCGTACCTGAACATCGTTTTCCGCATCAAGAGCGTCCCAATACCCCATGCGGCTGTCCCTGATCTCCGCGACGAGTTCCTTGGAAGCCACAAAGGCCTGCGTGGGACCGGAGGCCGCACGCACCGCGGCCGCCCGTGTCTTCTCCAGCAGCTCCGCGGGATCCATCGTCCGGCTGAACAGTCCCGCAGCTACGGCTTCGGCTCCGCTCATGAGTTCGGCGGTGTAGATCAGATCCAGCGTGCGGTGCGGCCCCAGCCGTTCGGTGAAGAGCCAGTGCCCGCCCGAGTCCAGGGCGGCCCCCAGATTGGCGAACGGGGAGCCGATCCTGGCATCGGCCGCAACGTAAACGACGTCGGTGACCGCCAGCAGCCCGAGCCCCACGCCCAGGCAGGCGCCGTGGGCCGCGGCGAAGGTGGGGGCGGGAAAACCGGCCATTTTCTTCAGCAGGGGCCGCAGCGAATCCACCAGGTAACCGCGGGCGTCGTCGTTCTCGGGCGAGATGCCGGAAAGGTCCCGGCCGGCGCAGAAACTGCGGCCCTCCCCACGCAGCAGCAGCGCCCGGACGCCGGCGGCTGCGGCGTCGTCGTAGGCCTGTGAGAGCTCCGCCAGCGCCCCGGTGCTGAGCGCATTGAGTTTCGCCGGGGCGTTCAGCACCACCTCGGCGAGACCGTTCCGGATCTCCAGATCAATCAAGGTGTGCTCCTAGGCGTCGTAGTCCACGGTGACTGCGGGGCTGGTGGGCCGGCTCTGGCAGGTGAGTATGTAACCCCGCTCCAGCTCGTCCGGTTCCAGCGCGTAGTTTTCCTCCATCTCCACCGTCCCGGTGATCAGCTTGGCGCGGCAGGTGCCGCACACCCCGCCGGCACAGGCAAACGGAACATCCGCACGCACCCGCAGCGCGGCGTTGAGTACCGATTCGCGGGCGTGCACCGGGCTGGAGACCTTGCCCTGCAGCCCGTCAAGCCGGAACGCAATGTCATAGTTGGCACCCGCGCTGTCCTCGACCACGGGCCTGCCCGCTGAACCCACGGGACGGTCGGGGCGGCCGGTGGTGAACAGCTCAAAGCGGACCTTGGCCGGCTCGATGCCGCGTTCCGCGAGGGCGTCGCGGCAGAGCTGGACCAGGTCAAACGGACCGCAGAGAAACCACTCGTCCACGGCGTGCGCCGGGAGGACGGAGTCTATGAAGCTGGTGATTTTCGAGGCGTCGAGCCGGCCGCTGAGCAGCGGAGAGATCCGCTGTTCGCGGGAGAGCACATGGTGCAGGCCGAACCGGGACGGGTAACGGTCCTTCAGATCCGCCAGCTCCTCCAGGAACATCACGTCCATGGCGGCCTTGTTCGCGTAGACCAGGTCGAAGCGTGTGCTCTCGGAGGAAGCCAGGACGGTGCGGGCAATCGCGATCACCGGCGTGATGCCCGAGCCCGCCGCGACGGCCGCAAAGACCTGTCCGCGCACCGGCTCATTGGCCAGTCCCGGAACCGACCGTGGGATGAAGCTGCCTGCCGGGGACATCACGTCCAGCATGTCTCCGGCCTTCAGGTGCTCGTTGGCCCAGACGGAAAACAGTCCCCCTAGGTCGCGCTTGATGGCGACCTTCAGTTCACCGGGACGGGGCTCGGCGCAGATGGAGTAGCTGCGGCGCAGCTCGCTGCCGTCCAGCACCGTGCGCAGGGCAACGTACTGCCCGGGCAAGTAGTGGTAGGCGTCCGCCAGTTCCGGCGGAACGGCGAAGGTGACTTCCACTGCATCCGCCGTCAGGCGGCGCACGGCTGCCACGGTCAGGGAATGGAAAACAGCACGCCGTGCAGGCACGGCGGGAAGGACGGTCATGGCTCAGAGCACCTTGAAGTAGTCGAACGGTTCGCTGCAGTCCCCGCAGACCCAGAGGGCCTTGCAGGAGGTGGAGCCGAAACGCGACAGCTCCCGGGTGTTCAGGGACGAGCACTGCGGGCATTTCACGCTCAGCCCCACCCGGACCGGCCCCGCGGGGGCGGTGCCCGACGGCGGGGCGATGCCGTAGGCGTTCAGCTTCGCCCGCCCGTCAGCGCTCATCCAGTCCGTGGTCCAGGCCGGGGCCAGCTCCAGGGAAACCTGCACCTCGGCATATCCTGCCCCGTGCAGGGCTGCGGTGACATCGTCCCGGATGGCGTCCATGGCCGGGCAGCCGGAGTAGGTGGGAGTGATGGCCACCCGGACGCCGGCGTCGCTGACGTCCACCTGCCGCAGCACTCCCAGATCCTCGATGGTCAGCACAGGGATCTCCGGGTCGCACACGGTGGCGGCGACATCCCAGGCGGCGGCAGCCGCCGGATCCGCCGGGCGCAGCGGGGATTCCATCAGGCTCACCATGTGGCACCGGGGTGTTCCCGGGCCAGGACCTGCATTTCCGCCAGCAGATAGCCCAGATGTTCGCTGTGGCGCCCCTGCCTGCCTCCGCCGGGGGCCGGTTGGACGGCGGGCACCTCCAGTTCGGCTTCCTGCAGCACGGCGGCAATGTTGCGGTCAAAGTCCGGCTTCAGGCCGGACGGCAGCACCGCCCGGTTCCCGAGGGCCAGCACCAGCTCGTCGTCGTCGAACAGTTCACCGACGTACGGCCAGGTGAGCTCCAGCGCGCGGATCATCCGGCGGCGGGATTCGTCGGTGCCCAGTGCCAGCCGCAGTACCCACTGGGCACTGTGGTCCCGGTGGTAGTCCACTTCCTTGACCGCTTTCGCCGCGATGGCCGCCAGTGTGGGGTCCGCGCAGTGCTGCAGGGCACTGTAGAGCTCGTACTGGTAAAACGAGACCGTCAGCTGCCGGGCAATGGTGCGGGCAAAGTCGCCGTTCGGCTGTTCCACCAGATGCGCGCACCGGAACTGGGTTTCCGACCGCCAGTAGGCCAGGTCATCCTCGGTCCGCCCGTCGGCGCTGCCGGCGTAGGTCAGGAAGGAGCGGGCGTGGCCGATCAGGTCCAGGGCAATGTTGCCCAGCGCCACATCCTCTTCGAGCTCCGGAGCACGGGAAATCCACCAGCCCAGCCGCTGGGCCAGGACCAGCGCATCGTCGCCCAGCCGCAGGGCGTATTCGGCGGCGTCTGCTGGTGCACGGGTGCCTGCGGCGGCAATGTCCTCCGGCCGCAGCGCATTACCGGGGGTGATGCGGGTGGCGCTCTCGGAACTCACAGGTGCTTCACTCCCTCGGACTTCGTGTAGTAGGTGGCGTGCCGGTAGTCCTTGCCCTGCGGGGATTCGAAGAACTGCCCCCTGGCGTCCGGGTCGCTGGCGATGATGGCCGACGCCGGGACCACCCAAAGCGATACGCCTTCGTTCCGCCGGGTGTACAGATCACGGGCATTGCGCACCGCCATGTCCGCGTCCGGCGCATGCAGGGACCCCGCGTGCACATGGGAGAGGCCCCGGGAGGACCGGACAAAGACTTCCCAGAGGGGCCAGGCAGCCGAAGGCGGGGCGGGGGCGACAGGGACGGCGGGCAGGGCGCCGTCGTCACCGGTAGTTGATCCGCCCGTCATAGCTAAGCCACCTCCGTTGTGCGGTTCTGCCGGGCCGCATAGGCTGCGGCGGCCTCACGGACCCAGGCACCGTCCTCGTGGGCTTCGCGGCGCCGGGCGAGCCGCTGGGAATTGCAGGGTCCGCGGCCGGCCAGCACCTCCCGGAATTCCTCCCAGTCCAGCGGCCCGTGCTCCCACCGGCCGCTTTCCCCGTTGAAGCGGATGGCCGGGTCCGGGAGGGTCAGGCCCAGCACCTTTACCTGCTCGAAAATCATTCCGACAAACCGCGAGCGCAGTTCATCGTTGGAGAAGCGCTTGATGTTCCAGGCCATAGACTGCTGTGAGTTCGGCGAATCGTCATCCGGCGGGCCGAACATCATCAGGGAGGGCGCGTACCAGCGGTTGATGGCATCCTGGGCCATTTCCTTCTGCTCGTCAGTGCCCCGGGCCAGCTCGAGCAGGATTTCAAATCCCTGCCGCTGATGAAAGGACTCTTCCTTGCAGATCCGCACCATGGCCCGCCCGTAGGGACCGTAGGAGGCGCGGCAGAGCGGGACCTGGTTACAGATGGCGGCGCCGTCCACCAGCCAGCCGATAGCGCCCATGTCCGCCCAGGACAGTGCGGGGTAGTTGAAAATCGAGGAATAGCGGGCCTTGCCGGCAATGAGGTCTTCGGTCATCCGCTCCCGCGGGGTGCCCAGGGTTTCCGCCGCGGAGTACAGGTACAGCCCGTGCCCGGCCTCATCCTGGACCTTGGCCATGAGGATGGCCTTGCGCTTGAGCGAGGGCGCCCGGGAGATCCAGTTCCCTTCCGGCTGCATTCCGATGATCTCCGAGTGGGCGTGCTGGGAGATCTGCCGGAGCAGTGTCTTCCGGTATCCCTCCGGCATCCAGTCCCGCGGCTCCACCCGGGCATCAGCTGCGATCAATGCGTCGAACTGCTCTTGCCCGTCCATGGCTAACCCCGTTCACTAATTACCGACCGTTCGTTCAGGATATGGAGGGGGCACAGGGCCGTCAAGGGATCCCGCGGCGCCCGGCAGGTGCCGCGGCTATGGAAAACTAGGGGTCAGACCAGTGTTCCCGCACGAAAGGAGTCTTATGGGCACCCCCGAGCCCGACGCCGGACTGCCGGCCGTGGACGCCTTCGCCGTGCAGCCCGAAGGGACCCCAGCCGCGGAAGACGCTGCCGGTACCGACGCCGGGGCTTCCCCCGGTTCCGCAGCGGCCCTGATTGTGCCGACGCTCCTGGGCCTGTTCGGCTTTGTTGCCGTGGCGGCGGCCGTGACGGCGGAGGCAGCCACGGTGGCGGTGACTGCGCCCGGGTTGTTGCTGGCCTTTACCGCCCTGGTGGTGGCCGGTGTCAGCCCCCTGTACGCACGGCGTCCGACCTGGCGCTCACTGCGCCGCCCGGTCATCCTGCTGGCGGCCTGCCTGCTGGTGGAAGCGGCGCTGTTCCTGGCGGCGTCGCAGCTGGTCCTGTTCTCACTGCCCGCCCTGCCGCTGGCGTTGTGCGGCGGCACTGTCCTGCTGGCCACCAGCCTGTGGGGCCAGCTCCGCAAGGGTCCGGCACCGGATCCGGTGCTCCGCCCCCGCAGCGAACTGCCGCCGCGGCCCTTCGCCTCCACCCTGCTGACGGTGGCGGTGAACTGGCTGCTTTTCCTGACAGCCGGCGCGGTCTGCGCCTGGCTGCTGCTGGGCGATTAGGGCCCCGGATGCAGCTGGGCCTCCGGGAAGAACAGGTCTTCAATCCGGCTGCCGAGCACGCGGGCCAGGCCAAAGGCCAGAGGCAGCGAGGGATCGAACCGTCCCTTTTCAATCGAAATGACCGTCTGCCGGGAGACACCCAGCCGCTCGGCGAGCTGCACCTGCGACAACCCGAGCCGCAGCCTCTCCTGTGCCACGCAATTCTTCATTCCGGTTTCCCGCTCCTAGGCGTTCCGGCGCCGAGCCACCGCATAGCGCAGCGCCCAGACCGCCAATCCGGCGGCACAGTAGAACGGAAGCGGAACCGCCCACCCGGCCACGGCCTGCACCAGTACACCGGCGGCGAGCAGCACCATCAGGTCGGTAAAGGCCGCTGCGGCGGCATCCCGGGACCAGGAACGTTCGACGTCGGCAGCGGTCGCGGCGTCGAGCCTGCGGGATTCCCCCGCGTCCAGGACCAGCATCCAGAAGGCAACTCCGGCCACAGGGCCCACCGCCGCCGCAAAGATCGGCACATAGAGGGCAGGGTCTCCGCCTGTCCGCAGTGACACTGCCCAGCCCAAGGCAGCCCCCAGGGCGGCACCGGCCGCGGCGCTTGCTCCGATCCTCAGTTTGCGGGTTCGCCTGCCCGCGGTTTCTGTCGTCATGGCCGTGAGCTTGCCACCGCCGCGGATGAATGTAAAGGGTGCTTTACATTTGTCCGCCCGAGCGGGGGAAGCCGGCCGACTAAGCCGCGAGCATAACGCCGGCGCGCAACCCTTCGGCGCCGCCCGCCGGATGGATATATTCGAACCATGACTACTCCCCAGCCCCCGGTTGCCAAGAAAGTCCCGACCGAACGCACCCGCCACGGTGACACGTTCATTGACAACTATGAGTGGCTGCGCGAGAAGGAAAACCCCGAGGTGGTGGCGCACCTGACCGCCGAGAATGAGTACACCGCCGCGGTCACGGCCGACCAGGAGCAGCTGCGCAACAAGATCTTTGACGAGATCCGGAACCGCACCGAAGAGACAGACCTCTCCGTCCCCGCCCGCAAGAAGGGCTGGTGGTATTACACCCGCACCGAGGAAGGCAAGCAGTACGCCATCCACTGCCGCACCGCCGCCCGCGACACCGGGGACCTCGACGCCGACTGGACGCCTCCCGCCGTCGTGCCCGGCGTGCCGGTGGAAGGCGAACAGATCCTGATCGACGGAAACGCGGAAGCGGAGGGCAAACCGTTCTTCTCCCTCGGCGGGCTGGCCGTCACCGAAGACGGCAACCTGCTGGCCTACTCCGAGGACAACGCCGGCGATGAACGCTTCACGCTGCGGATCAAGGACCTGCGCACCGGCGACCTGCTGCCGGACACCATCCCCAACGTCTTCTACTCCCTCGCCTTCTCCCCCGACGGCACGCGGGTGTTCTACACAGTGGTGGATGATTCCTGGCGGCCCTACCAGGTCAAGGCCCACACGCTCGGCACCCCCGTGGAGGACGACGCCGTCATCTACCAGGAGGACGACATTGCCATGTGGACCGGCTTCGACCTTTCCGCCGACCGCCGGCAGCTGCTCATCGGTATCAGCAGCTCCGAGTACAGCGAGTACCGCGTGCTGGACTTCGATGATCCTGCGGACACCGTCCGCGTCCTGATTCCGCGCAGTGAACGGATTCTCTACGAAGCCGAGCCCCTCACCGTGGACGGACACCGGCAGTACCTGCTCACGCACAACCGCGGGGCCCTGAACTCGATGCTGTCCCTGGTTGCGGAAGAAGAGTTCTCGAAGCCGCTGGCCGAGCAGCACTGGCAGACCGTTGTTCCCCACGACGACACGGTGCGGGTCAACGGCGCCGCCGTCACCCGTTCCCATGTGCTCGTCTCCGTCCGCAAGGACACAACCGAACGCGTTCAGATCCTTCCCCTGGAAGGCCTCGGCACACCTGCCCAGGCGCCGGCGGTGGAACCGGCCTTCGACGAGGAGCTGTACACCGCCAACCTGGCCAACGCGGAATTCGACTCCCCGATTATCCGGCTCAGCTACACCTCCTTCCTCACCCCGCCGCGGGTCTACGACTACGTCCTGGCTACCGGCGACCTGGAACTGCGGAAGCAGACACCGGTCAAGGGCGGCTACCGTTCCGAGGACTACGTGGCCGAACGCGAATGGGCGACGGCGGCGGACGGCACCCGCATCCCGCTCTCCGTCATCCGCCGGGCCGATCTGCGCCGGGACGGCAGCAACCCGGCGCTGGTCTACGCCTACGGAAGCTACGAAGTGAGTATGGATCCCGGCTTCAACGTGGCCCGGCTGTCCCTGCTGGACCGGGGCGTGGTCTACGTGGTGGCCCACATCCGCGGCGGCGGAGAGATGGGCCGGGCCTGGTATGACGACGGCAAGAAGCTGAACAAAAAGAACACCTTCACCGACTTCGTGGATGCCACTGACTGGGTCGCGGCGTCGGGCTGGGCGGATCCGGCCCGGATTGCGGCCATGGGCGGCTCGGCCGGCGGCCTGCTGATGGGCGCCATAGCCAACCTGGCACCGGAGAAGTACCGGGCCATCGTGGCGCAGGTGCCCTTTGTGGATGCCCTGACCACCATCCTGGATCCGGACCTGCCGCTGTCCGCACTGGAGTGGGAGGAATGGGGCAACCCCATCACCGATCCCGAGGTGTACCGGTACATGAAGGAGTACAGCCCGTACGAGAACATCCGCGCTGTGGACTATCCGCAGATCGCAGCGGTCACCAGCTTCAATGACACCCGCGTCCTGTATGTGGAGCCGGCCAAATGGGTGGCCCAGCTGCGTGAAACCTCCACCGGGGCAGAACCGATCGTGCTGAAGATCGAGATGGACGGCGGCCACGGCGGGGCCTCCGGCCGGTACGAGGCCTGGAAGGACCGGGCGTGGGACTACGCCTTCATCCTCTCCGCCCTCGGTGCGCAGGAACTGCTGCCTGCTGCCGCGCGGGAGGATGCCGCCTAGCTAGGCAGACTCCCGGACCACCAGTTCCGGCGGGTACACCGCCGGCTCCAGCCGGGAGCCGGGCTCCTCGATTTCCTGAAGCAGCAGTTCCGCGGCCCGCCTGGCCATCTCGATCATGGGATTGACGACGGTGGTCAGGCCGGGCGTGCTGGAGGCGGCGAGCTGGTGGTTGTCATAGCCCATGAGGGCCACGTCACCGGGCACGGAAAGACCCCGCTCGCGCAGCACGTTCAGGACGCCCAGGGCCATCAGGTCCGACGCCGCGAAGATGGCGTCGATGTCCGGATTGGTGTCCAGCAGCCTGGCCGCTGCGGCCGCGGCGCCGTCGGTGGTGAACTCCCCGCTTTCGGTTCCCGCCGGTTCAAGTCCCGCTTCGGCGAGCCCGGCCCGCCATCCTTCGGTCCGGTCCTGCGCCGCGGTCATATCGGCCGGCCCCGTGACGGTGGCAATGCGGCGGTAGCCGCGCTGCACCAGGTGCCGGGCCGCGAGCAGCCCCCCGGTGCGGTTGTCAGTGTCCACAAAGACCAATCCGTCCCGGTCCTGCCAGGGCCGTCCGATGAAAACGGCCGGCAGGGGCGCATCCGCCAGCTGGGTTTCCAGTGCGTCTGCCTTGTGGTGGGACACCACGATGGCCCCGTCCACATGCCCGCTGCGCAGGTAGCGGATGATCTGCCCTTCCTTTTCGCCCTGCCGGGCGATGAGCAGCACCAGCTGGACTTCCGTGTCCTTCAGCGCCTCCGTGATGCCGTTCAGGGTCATGGCGAAGAAGGGGTCCACCAGCACGCGTCCGTCCGGTTCCGGAATGACGAGGGCAATGGAATCGGCCCGGCTGGTCGCGAGGGACCTGGCCGCACGGTTGGGCGTGAAACCCAGCTCACCGATCGCCGCATCGATGGCGGCCTGTGTCTGTGCGCTGACCCGTGCCCCGCCGTTGATTGCCCGCGACACCGTGGAGCGGGAGACACCGGAAAGGGCTGCCACGTCCTCCAGCGTCGGGCTGGCCCGGCGGGGTTTGACCGGCACGGCGCGGGTGCCGGGGCTCAAGCTGCTCACCTTACCGACGATACGACATGGGATGCCGCTGAAGGGGACCGCCCCGGCAACGCATTGGTACGGGCAACCTCGGCAAACCAGCGGGCGCTGGCCTTGGGCGTGCGGCGCTGCGTCGCGTAATCCACGTGCACGATTCCGAACCTTTTCGCGTAGCCCCAGGCCCACTCGAAGTTGTCCATCAGGGACCAGGCGAAGTATCCGCGGACGTCCGCGCCGTCGGCGGCGGCGTCCAGGACGGCTTCCAGGTGGGCTTCGATGAATGCCAGCCGTTCCTCGTCCTGCACCACCCCGTCCACTACAACGTCGTCGTCGAACGCTGCGCCGTTTTCCGTGATGTACAGCGGCACGCCGGCCGGGCCGGTGTAGTCGCGCTGGAGCCGAAGCAGGAGACGGTGCAGGCCTTCGGGCTGGATTTCCCAGCCCATGTTGGTTACCGGCAGTCCGCGCGGCACGGAATACACGCCGTCCGCCGCCGGGAACGGGCTGGCGGTGGGCCGCTCCGCCGGAGCGGCGGTGCTCAGGGCGACCACCGGCGGCGTTTTGGTGAGCGCTTCACCGTGATAGTAGTTCACGCCCAGGAAATCGATGGGGGTGCTGATGACGGCCAGGTCGCCGTCCCGGATGTGGTCCTCGAACCCGTAGGCTGCCAGGTCGGCCACGGTGTCTTCCGGATAGGAGCCCAGGAACACCGGGTCCGCGAACATCCGGTTGAACTGGCCGTCGATCCGGCGGGCGGCGTCGACGTCGTCGGGGTTCTGCGGATCCACCGGGTCCGCGACGGTGAAGTTCAGGGTCAGGCCCACATCGAGGTTTGCGTCGCGCGCCTTCAGCTCCCGGGCTGCCAGCCCGTGGGCGAGCAGCAGGTGGTGGTTGGCGGCAACGGCCTGGCACCGGTCCTGCAGGCCCGGTGCGTGCTCGCCGCTGGCATAGCCGACGTAGGCCGAGCACCACGGCTCGTTCAGGGTGGTCCAGGCCTGCACCCTGTCCCCCAGCACGTCGTGGACACTCAGGGCATATTCGGCGAAGCGGTAGGCCGTGTCGCGGTTGGCCCAGCCGCCGGCGTCCTGCAGTGCCTGCGGGAGGTCCCAGTGGTAGAGGGTCAGCCAGGGCTTGATCCCGGCGTCCAGCAGTTTGTCGGTGAGCCGGCTGTAGAAGTCCAGCCCGGCCGGGTTCACCGCCCCGCCGTCGGGCCGGATCCGCGCCCAGGAGGTGGAGAACCGGTAGGAGGCCAGGTTCAGGGACTGCATCAGTGCCACGTCCTCGTCGAGGCGGTGGTAGTGGTCGCAGGCAACGTCGCCGTTGTCCGCATTGACCACGGCTCCTGGCACGCGGCTGAAGGTGTCCCAGATCGAGTCTTTGCGTCCGTCTTCCGACGCCGCGCCTTCCACCTGGTAGGCGGCGGTGGCCGCACCCCAGAGGAATCCCGGCGGGAACTGGCTGTTGTTGTTCTGCGTCATCCCTTGACCGCTCCCTGCATGATTCCTGCAACCAGATGCCGCCCTGCGACGGCGAAGACAATAAACAGCGGAATGGTGGAGAGCACCACACCGGCAAGCACCACCGAGTAGTCCACAAAGCGCGCCGACTGCAGCTGGGCCAGGGCCACCGGCAGCGTCGGGTTCTGCGCGTTCAGGACAATCAGCGGCCAGAAGAAGTTGGTCCACGTGGCCACGAAGGTAAACAGGGCCAGCATCGCCGCCGCTGGACGGGCGGCCGGCAGGGCAACGTGCCAGAAGGACTGCCACATGTTGGCTCCGTCCATCCGCACGGCCTCGATGAGTTCGTCCGGCAAAGCATCCTGCAGGTACTGGGTCATCCAGAAGACTCCAAAGGCTGTGACCAGTCCCGGAATGATGACCGCACCCATGGTGCCGGTCCAGCCGAGCTTGGACATCACGATGAACAGCGGGATGACGCCGAGCTGGGTGGGAACGGCCATGGTGGCGACCACAAAGACCAGCAGCACCTTGCTGCCGCGGAAGCGCAGCTTGGCGAAGGCAAAGCCGGCCAGGGAGGAGAAAATCACCACAGACGCAGCAGTGACCGTGGAGACCAGGATGCTGTTGCCCAGCGCCTTCCAAAAGGGGATGGTGTCCAGCACCGTGGCGGCATTCGCGAAGAAGTTGCCGCCGGGGACCAGGGGGACGCCCTTGGTGATAGCCGTGCTGTCGTGGCTGGCGACCAGGACGGACCAGAGGATCGGCAGGGCCGAACCGAGGAGCACGGCGCCCAGCATCCCGTACGTCAGGAATCCGGGACGGCGGTTGTAGCCGCCGGTTTTGCGGGCCCGGACGCCGCCCGGGCGCGGAGGCTGCCCGCCGACGCGCTCACGACGGCGTTTGGCGGCTTCGGCGGCCTTCCGGCCGGCGGTCTGTTCGACCATGGGTACGGAAGTCATTTCCGGCCTCCCTGCGTGGCGATGCGTCGGGTGATGAGGAAGTTCAGTGCGGCGATGACCACGATGATCACGAACAGCAGCCAGGCGACGGCGGACGCACGCCCAAGGTTGCGCTGGCCCCAGCCCAGTTCCCAGATGTAGATGGTCAGGGTCTGCCACTGCCGGTCTGCTCCGCCGAGCCCGTAAGTGTCGAACACACGGGCTTCGTCGAAGATCTGCAGTCCGCCGATCGTGGCGGTGATCACCACGAAGATGACGGTCGGGCGCAGCATGGGGACGGTGATGGAGATGAACTGCCGCCAGCGGCTGGCACCGTCGATGATGGCCGCTTCATACATGTCCCGCGGGATCGCCTGCATGGCGGCCAGGAAGATCAGGGCGTTGTAGCCGGTCCAGCGGAAGTCCACCATGGTGGCAATCGCGACGTGGCTGGCCAGGGAGTTGGCGTGCCACGGAATGGCCGGCAGGCCGAGGGAGGTCAGGGCGCCGTTGATGGCGCCGGACTGGTCCGCAAAGAGGTTGCCGAAAATCAGGCCCACAGCCACGGGGGCGACGATATAGGGCAGGAGCACGCCCATCCGCCAGAACGTCTTGGCGCGGAGGTTGGCATCCAGCACCGCCGCAATGGCAATCGCCAGGATAATCTGCGGAATGGCGGAGATCAGGAAGATGCTGAAGGTATTGCCCACCGCGTTCCAGAAGTACGGCTGGGACAGGACGAAAGTGAAGTTTTCGACGCCGCTAAAGCCCTGGTTGCCGCCGATGAGGTTCCAGTTGTGCAGGGAAACCCATCCTGTGTAGATCAGCGGAAACAGGCCAACGATGGCGAAGAGGATGAAAAACGGGGAGATGTAGAGGTACGGGGAGACTTTGACGTCCCAGCGGGCCAGCCGGCTGCTGAACCCTACCCGACGTACCGGCGTCCGCGCAGCAGGCGGCTTCACGGTCACAGCCATGGCTGACTTCCTAACATTCAAGGGGGAAGAACTTGGGTCCGGTGCCTGCAGCGCCTTCCTGCGGACTACACACAGGGGCTGCCACAGGCACCGGAGGTCAAGGGGCTACTGGAGCGCGTCGACGGAGGCGACGAACTTCTCCCAGGAGGAGTCGGCGTCGTCGGTCTTGAGGACGTCCACGCGGTTCAGTGCCTGGGCCATGTTGGTGTTGATGGTGAAGTAGTTCGGGCCCTTGAACGGTGTCATGGTGACGGCGTTGGCGCGGTCCACCAGGATCTTGCCGACCGGTGCGTCGTTGAAGAACTCATTGGTGGAGCTCAGCAGCGCTTCGGATTCATAGGCCTCAACCTGGCTCGGGAAGGTTCCCTTGGCTTCAAACGCCTTGATCTGCTGCTCCGGGGCGGTCAGCCACTGGGCCAGCTTGATGGCTTCTTCCTGGTTCTTACCCTGGCTCGGAACGGTCAGGTAGGAGCCGCCCCAGTTGCCGCCGCCGCCCGGGAAGACGTTGGCGATGTCCCAGCCTTCGACGCCGGCCGCGTTGCCTTCGATGCTGCCCAGCATCCAGCCGGGGCAGAGAGTGGTTGCAAACGCGCCGCTCTGGAAGCCGGCCTCGAAGTCATCCGACCACTGTTCCAGATGGGCGGAGAGACCCTTGTCCACGGAGTTCTCGAGCACCTTCGTGTAGATCTCCTTCACCTCGGGGTTCTCGGTGGCGATCACGGTGCCGTCGTCTTCCTCGTAGGCATTCTGGACCTGGTTGATCTGACCCTGGTAAACGGCCATTGCCGAGTCGTACCAAGCGGCGTCGGACTTGGCGGTGAACTGCTCGCCAACCTCGAAGTAATGGTCCCAGTCACCCTCAAGCAGCTTGGCAACTTCCTCGCGGTCGGTCGGGAGCCCGGCAGCTGCAAACAGATCGGAGCGGTAGCAGACACCCTCCGGTCCCACATCGGTGCCGTAACCGATCAGTTTGCCGTCAACCGTTGCCGCGTCGGTCTTCCAGTCCAGCCAGCGGCCCTCCACTTCAGGACTGGTCAGATCCGCGAACTGGTCCGGATACTGCATCAGCTCGGGCAGCCAGTCGACTTCAATCCCTTCGATGTCAGAGAGGCCCGAACCGGCAGCCAGTTTGGTGTTGAGGTTGTCATGGGCGTTGTCTGACGTGGCCTTCTTGTCATGCACAATCTTGACGTTCGGATTGGCTTCCATGTACTCCTCAAAGAGGTCCTCATACCCGAACTCATTGAAGGTACTGACGCTCAGCGTCACCTTGCCGTCCTCTGCGGCTGCTCCGTCGTCTCCCCCGCCGCAGGCGGTCAGGAGAAGGGCTGCGGCTGCAACTGATGCGGCAACTGCGGGACCCCGGCGGCGCGCACGGGCGGCCAATGTCGGTTTGGTACTCATTGCTGACTCCTTTGTCTGTGACGAGTGCACGAGTGCGTCCGCGGTTTTCCGCGCCTGCCGTGCCAATGCCTAACGGATGCGCCCTGTGTGCCTGGATCGACGGTGATGCCCCGGTCGTGGGAGCGCTCCCACAAGCAATGCCTAATGCTTATGTGTGACAGATCACAAGTCAAGTGGGAGCGCTCCCATAAATGGAAGAAAGTCGGCGCGTGCGACATAACCGCAGGTCACACGGCCATTGGGTACTGCGACGTAACCTAATCGTTACCCGTATATATGCCGTAGGGGCTGCGGCCCGGGGCGGACAAACACACCTTCGCGCACCCGGCTCTTGGGCCCGGCGTCGGAGGAACGGGCCAGATACCCGGGCCCTGGGACCCGGGTATCCGGCTCCGGCTCCGGCTCCCGCTCGAGGTCAGTCTGCCGTGCCGGCGCCTTCCACCTTCGGTTTGGGTCCGGCGAAGCGTCGGCCGTCAGTGGCCGCCGCGTGGCGGGCAGGACGTCGCATCGAGTCAGGCCCGGATCCGCGCACAGTCTGCCCCGGAGCCGTGGTGGGCGCGGGCGCCTCGGCGGCATTGATGGCACCGGCAGGGGGCGGCTCGGCAGCCGCCCCGGCTTCCTGTCCGCTACCGTCTGCTGTGGCGGCCGCGGCAGACTCGGCAGGCGTGGCAGGTGCGGAGGACCCGCCGTCGTCCTTGGCCGCAGCCTTGCGGGACTGGCGCAGCACTTCAAGGACGATCGGAATCACCGATAGCACTACGACGCCGACGAAGATGAGATCCAGATTCTCCCGGACAAACGGCACCCGGTCCCCCAGCACGTAGCCGAGCATGGTGACTCCCACACCCCAAAGGAAGGCGCCGATGACGTTGAACGCCACGAAAGTGCGGTAGTTCATCCGCGCGACGCCGGCCACCACCGGCGTGAAGGTACGCACCACTGGCACAAAGCGGGCCAGAATCACGGCTTTGCCGCCGTGGCGTTCGAAGAACACCTCGGCACGGCGCACGTTCTCCTGTTTGAACAGCCGGCTGTTGGGACGCTTGAAAACGGCCGGGCCGGTCTTTTTACCGATGTAATACCCGGTCTGGTCGCCCACGAAGGCACTGATGAAAATCAGCAGCCCCAGCAACCACACGTTGATGTGTATGGTGCCGGTGGCCACGAGCAATCCGGCGGTAAACAGCAGGGAATCGCCGGGCAGGAAGAAGCCCACGAGAAGCCCGGTTTCGGCGAATACGATGCCGCAGACCAGCAGCACCACCCATGGACCCAGGGCAGGATCAGCCAGGAAAACCTGCGGATCCAGCCATTCCGGCAGTAGGGAGGAAGTGAGGGGCCGCACAGGCCCGAAGGCGGCTACAGCCGCGGAAAGCATCACTTCCTCAGGGTACGCCATGCCCCGCCGGGCCCCCTGGGAAAATCTGCATCTCCTCGGCCCAACCCCGCTCCGGTCTTGACCTGTGCGTCCGGGACCCGGCCATGGTTTTGCCTCAGGCCGAGGCAGCAGCGGGTAGAAACGTGGAAGGAAAGCTCGCCATCAGGGCCCGGTTCGGGCGGTTTGCCGGACGGACGCCGTCGCTCCGCCACATTGCACACTCCGACCCCGCGAGGCATCGCAGGGAAGGTGCATGGGACGTGGGAAAATGGCGCCATGTCCGACTCGACTTCCCCCGCCGCAGCGCCCCGCCGTGGCCGGCCGGGATATGACCAGCAGACGGTACTGAGGCTGGCCGTGGATGTGTTCAACCGGCACGGTTACGAGGCTACGTCCATGGGAATCCTGGCCGAGAACCTGGGACTGTCAAAGTCGGCGATCTACCATCATGTGGCGTCCAAAGGCGATCTGCTGCGTCTGGCCCTGGACCATGCGCTGGACGGGCTGGAAGCGGTTCTGGATGATCCGCAGGCGTCGGCCGGGGCAGCCGATGCGCGTTTGGAATTCGTGCTGCGCGGCACCATCGAGGTACTCACCCAGCGCCTGCCGTTCGTGACCCTGCTGCTGCGGCTGCGCGGCAACACGGAGGTTGAACGCAGTGCCCTGGCCCGCCGGCGCGAGTTTGACCACCGCGTCGCAGAGCTGGTGGACGCCGCCCGGCGCGAGGGCTCAGTGCGCAGCGACATTGACCCGCGCACCACCACCCGGCTGCTGTTCGGCACCATCAACTCGATCGTTGAGTGGTACCGCCCCGACGGGCCCCTGCCCGCGCAAAAGCTGGCGGACAACATCATCACCATGGTGTTCGACGGGCTGCATACCCGCGGAACGTCCCGGGCGTAAAGCGGACTACTTCTCCACCAGCGTCAGTACGTCATACGTGGCGACCAGCTCGTCCTTCTGGTTGGTGATCACAGCGTCCCAGGCGACTTCGCCGTACCCGTCCGTTTCCCGCGGCGTGATCTTCTTGGCCGTGAGCGTGACCCGGATGGCGTCGCCGGCGGCTACCGGGGTGATAAACCGCAGATTCTCCAGCCCGTAGTTGGCCAGCACCGGCCCCGGCGCCGGGTCCACAAACAACCCCGCAGCCCAGGACAGCAGCAGGTAACCGTGCGCCACGATGCCCGGGAAAAACGGGTTGGCCTCGGCAGCGGCGGCATCGGTGTGGGCGTAGAAGGTATCACCGGTGGTTTCCGCAAACGCGGCAATATCCTCCAGGGTCACGGTCCTCAGGTCCGAGCGCACCGCGTCGCCGACCCGCAGCTCGCTGAGCGGCTTGCGGAACGGATGCCCGGCGTCGAACCGCTGGTCCGCGCCGGAGTGCCAGATCCCGGTGAGGGCGGTAAGCATGTTGGGTGAGCCCTGCACGGCCGTACGCTGCATGTAGTGCAGCACCGCCCGGATGCCGCCGAGCTCCTCGCCTCCGCCGGCTCGGCCGGGACCGCCGTGGACCAGATGCGGCACGGGCGAACCATGTCCGGTGGAACTTGCCGCGTCCTCCCGGTTGAGGATGAGCACCCGGCCGTGGTGCCCGGCAATCCCCGTGAGCACCTCGGCGGCTACCTGCGGATCGTTGGTGCACACCGTGGCAACAAGCGAACCGCCGCCGCGGGCCGCCAGCCGGACGGCGTCGCCCACACTGTCGTAACCCACCACCGAGGCCACCGGCCCGAAGGCCTCAACGCTGTGCAATGCGTCCGCCTCGGCATCCGGCCAGGTCAGCAGCACCGGCTCCATAAATGCTCCGTCCGGCGCAGGACCGGTATGGCCGTCCGCCAGTACGACGTCGGGCGCCTCCAGCGAGCCCAGCGCCAGCTCACCGCCGGCCGCCAGCAGGGTCCGGACGGCGTCGCGGACCGACGCCAGCTGTTCCACGGAGGCCAGCGCCCCCATGGTCACCTCTGCCGCGCGCGGATCCCCCAGCACCACGCGCTGCCGGATGCGCTCAGCGGCGGCAGCAACGACGTCGTCCACCAGGCCGCGGGGCACCAGGGCACGGCGGATACTGGTGCACTTCTGACCGGCCTTGACGGTCACCTCGGTGACCAGCGACTTGATGTAGGCCTCAAACTCGGGGGTGCCGGGAACGGCATCCGGGCCCAGGATCGCAGCGTTCAGGGAATCCGTCTCAGCCGTGAAGCGGACCCCGCCAACCGCGACGTTCGGATGGGCGCGCAGCTTGTCCGCGGTGGACGCCGAGCCGGTGAAGGAGACCATGTCGCGGTAGTCCAGGTGGTCCAGCAGGTCCCGCGCGGAACCGGAAATCAGCTGCAGCGATCCGGCGGGCAGAATGCCGGACTCCATGATCAGGCGGACGGCCGCGGCAGCGAGGTACCCCGTGGGGGTGGCCGGCTTGACGATACTGGGGACGCCGGCGAGGAACGCCGGAGCAAACTTTTCCAGCATGCCCCACACGGGGAAATTGAAGGCGTTGATCTGAACGGCGGCGCCGGGGCGCCGGGTGTACAAATGCTCGCCGAGGAAGGATCCGTCCCTGGACAGCGTTTCCACGGTGCCGTCGGTGATGACCGTGGCATTGGGCAGCTCGCGCCGCCCCTTGGATCCGTAGGCAAACAGCACACCGATCCCGCCGTCAATATCCACCAGCGAATCCTTGCGCGTGGCGCCCGTCCGTGCTGAGACTTCGTACAGCTCCTCCCTGCGGCCGTTGAGGAAGGCGGCGAGTTCCTTCAACATCAGGGCGCGCTGGTGGAAGGTGTACTGTCCCAGTTCGTCCTGGCCGGTGCTTCGGGCGTACCCGACGGCGGCGGCCGTATCCAGTCCGTCGCTGCTGACCAGGGCGAGAAGTTCGCCGGTGCTGGCATCACGCACCTCGGTGCCGGGGGCATCGGCACCGGGAGTCCACCAGGTGTCGCAGACATAGCTGGGCACGTATTCGACGTCGAGGGCAGTTGCCGTCATCTCGGAACCTTTCGCGGAGCACAGCGCCCCGGCGGCGTTGCCGGGTTGCCGCACTTCATGGATTACTGAACATGCGGTCGGTATCTCGCCAGCGTAGCGCAGAGCAGAGCGCCCGACACCCCTTTCGGTCGCCGGAAAGGCGTGAGGACGGCGAAGCCGGCGACTGCAGTAAAAGCTCCTCACATTGAACAGATGCGGCGTATTTGATTGCTGCCGGACCGACAGTGCGACAGACTTCTCCCCTTAGTGTTGCCGCCCCCAGCCCCGAAGGAGCGCAAAGATGAGCCCCACACACTACACGTCCCGCCGCAGACCACGTCGTGGAATCCTTGCCCTGCTGGCCCTGGTCATGTCCGCCCTGCTGATCGGCGGTGCGGCCCCAGCCAGTGCAGACAGTCCGACACCCCGCGGCGCCGGGAACGGCCATTTCCTCGACCATCGCGGCGGGCACGGAAACGGGCACGGTGGCAGCAACGGTGGTGGGCACGGCAACGGTAACGGCTGGGGCCGCGACATCGACTATGTGGCCTTCGGAGATTCCTACGCCTCCGGGTTCGGCGGCGGCCCGCTGCTGGACGCCTGCGGCCGAACCGCGCAGGGCTACCCTGCACTGCTGGACGCCTTAAATCGTGTGGATTTGGAGGCTGACGCCACCTGCGCCGGCGCCACCGCGCTGACGACCCCGGCCGACGCGCCGGTGGATCTCCCGGAACAGATTAGCAACGCAACGGCGCAGGGTACGCTCAACGCCCGGACCGACGTCGTGACGGTAACCATCGGCGGAAACGACATCCGTTTCGGCACGGTGGTTACCGCCTGCATCGGCGCGCAGCTGCCGGCCACATGCGCGCCCGCCCTCGAACAGGCCAACACCTACGCATCAACAGTCCTCGCACCTCAGCTCGCCGCCCAATTCGCCCGGATCGGGGAGGTGGCGCCACGGGCAACCCTGGTGGTCACGGGCTACCCGTATCTCTTCGAAGCAGGCACTGCAGGACCGCTGAGCGCCGAGGCACAGGCCCTGTTTAATGCCGGCACCGATGACCTGAATGCGGTGATTGCCGGCCAGGTTCCGGAAGCCGGTGTCTTTGTGGATGTCGTGGACGAGTTTGCCGGGCACGGTGTGGGAGCGGCGGATTCATGGATCCGCCTCGAAGGCGGCCAGTTCGACCTGCACCCCAACGCAACGGGTTACCGGGAGGGGTACCTGGCGGCGATCCTGGCCGACGCCGGCAGCGAGTTCGCTGCCCCGGGCTGCCGGGGGCGGCATTAAACCTGCTGACGGATGGAGCCCGATTCCGGCAGAAAACCGGTCAGCCGTCATCCTCCGGACCGGAATCCGTGCAGCTGTCAGAGGACCGGCAGCGGTACCGCATGGCCGAACCGGAACAGGTTATCCGGGTCATAGGCCGCTTTGGCTGCCTGCAGGCGCAGCAGCACGTCGGAACTCCAGAACGGCTGACCGCCGGATCCGGACCGGGCCCGCCCGGTGAGATTGACCAGCGCCCCCTCGCTGTACGGCTCAACCGCTGTGTCCAGCCGATCCAGGGCGGCCGCGGTGGCCTCCGCCAGGGGCGGTGCGTTCAGCCCCACGGCATACAGGTTGAAGCCGGCACCGCGCCCGGAGACGGCGTCCGGGACCGGAGGGTCCACGGCGAGGGCGCCTCCCATCAGCCGGATCTCCGCCATCATCAACGGGGTACCGGATCCGGGACCGACCTCTTCCAGCAGGGCGGCGGCAAGTCCGTCCGGCAGTCCGGTGAGCAGGGTCCCGCTATCCAGACTGGGCATGGGCCCTTCCGGGTCCATGTGGATGCTGCCCACCGCGCGGTAGTCCATGGCTCCGGCGGTATCCATCAGTGGCGCCGCTGCGCGCCGCATCGGTTCGAGGAGCGTATCCCCCTCTTCCGCGCTGCAGAAACAGCCAAAGCGGACGTGCACCGGCGCCGTGCCGCGCAGCTCTTCGGGCAGGAACGGGGCATCTGGCAGGTGCAGGAAGGCCATGGACGCGGAGGCGTCAGAAGGCAGCTGCTCCGTCCATCCGCGGAACGCTTCCAGGACCTGAGGCCCGGCATCCTCCGGATACATCAGTCCGCCGCCGTAGAACTCCGTGAAGGCGTTCAGCCCCAGGGTCACGGAGGTAACCACTCCGAAATTCCCCTTGCCTCCCCGCAGGACAGCGAAGAGCTCGGTGTCCTCCTCCGCTGACGTGTGGTGCAGCGCGCCGTCGGGAGTGACCACATCCATGGCCCGGACATGGTCACTGCAGAAGCCCAGGGCGCGGCCCATAACCGGCAGGCCGCCGCCGGTGGCGTACCCGGTGACCCCCACGGTGCCCGAGGACCCGTGCGGGGCGGTAAATCCGTGCGGAATGGCCTGCTCCAGGACACTCTTCCAGCGCACCCCGGCGCCCAGAGTTACCGTTCCGGCCTCCGGATCAAGCCGGAGATCCTGCAGCGCGGATGTGCTGATCAGGAGGCCCTCATCCATGGCCGCCGCGGCGCCGTGCCCGGTGGCCTGGATACCCACGGGAATCCCGGTTTCCGCAGCCCAGCGCACGGCGTTCTGCACGTCCTGCGCATCGGCGGCGGCCAACACGGCGTCCGGCCGCTGGACCAGTGAGGGGTTGAAAGTGTCGACGGCGTAGCCCGGATCTTCCGGGCCGCTCACCGGGCCGCGGACACGGGAACGGAGGGCTTCCAGTTCTGGGTTGAGGAGCATGGTTTCCCCTTGGGTTGGCGGGGTTTCCCGGTCCCCGGCTCGGGAAACATCTGTGCAAAAAATGCTAGCCACGCACATTCAGGCAGGTACAGACCCCGCCGAAAACCGGCCCCCGTCAGGCCCCGAGCACCTCTGCCAGATCGAACTTCACCGGCTCTTCCAGCTGCTCGTATGTACAGGATTCCGGTGCTCGGTCCGGCCGCCAGCGGACAAAGCGGGCCACGTGGCGGAACCGTTCACCCTCCATATGGTCGTACTTCACCTCCACCACCCGTTCCGGGCGCAACGGGACAAAGGACAGGTCCTTCTTCCCGCTCCACCGGCTGCCTTCGGAATTCCGCGGCGTGCGGGTACCGCCGTCCTGCTCCTGGGCGGCCCAGGGGTGGCCGTCCTCCTCCGCCACCAGGGGCTGCAGTTCCTTGAAGAGTTCCCGGCGCCGGTCCATGGAGAAGGCTCCGGCCACACCCACATTGGTGAGCTCGCCGTCGTCGTTGTATATGCCCAGCAGCAGCGAACCGATCAGGTCCGGACCGGACTTATGCACCCGGTAGCCGGCGAGCACGCAGTCGGCCGTCCGTTCGTGCTTGAGCTTGGCCATGGTGCGTTTGTTCGGCGTGTAGAACCCGTCCAGCGGTTTGGCCACCACCCCGTCCAGCCCGGCGCCTTCGAAGCGCTCGAACCAGTCCCGTGCCAGGGCTGGATCGTCAGTGGCTGCCGTGACGGACACCGGTGCCTGTGCCGGTTTCAGGGCGCGGACCAGGGCCTCGCGGCGTTCGGCGAACGGTTTGTCCGTGTAATCGGTATCCCCCAGCGCCAGCAGGTCGAAGGCCACGAACCGGGCGGGAGTCTGCTCCGCGAGCAGCTTCACCCGGCTGGCGGCAGGATGGATGCGCTGCTGCAGCAGTTCAAAGTCCAGCCGTTTGCCGTCGGCGCCCACCATCACAATCTCGCCGTCCACAACGCAGCGCTCCGGGAGGTTGGCCTTGAGTGCCTCCACGAGCTCGGGAAAGTACCGGGTCATGGGTTTCTCGTTCCGGGAGCCGATCTCGACGTCGTCCCCGTCCCGGAAAATGACGGACCGGAACCCGTCCCACTTGGGCTCGTACAGGTAGTTGCCCTCGGGGAGGGAGGGAACCGCTTTGGCCAGCATGGGCGCAATGGGAGGCATCACCGGAAGTTGCATGTGCCCATTCTTATCCGAGCGGAGCCCGTTCCCCCAGCCCCGCGGCGAAGGCGGTGAGTAAATCCCGGCCCTGTTCCCAGTAGCCGACGCCGCTTTTCTCGTTGATGTGGGCCAGTTCCCCGGCGCACACCACGGGCACGTTCCAGGCCGCGGCGATCGCCTCGGCCGCGGGCAACGCACAGTAGGGATCGCTTTCGCTGGCGATCAGCAGGCCGGGAACCGGCAGCGGCTGCAGCCGGGGGCTGCGGAAGGATCCGGCCGGCGCGGGGAAGGATGCGGCCACGGGGTCCGGCGGGCTGACGAGGAAGGCGCCGCGGGCACCCTCGGGGTTGCGCAGCAGCCATTCCGCCGCGGCCAGGCAGCCCAAGCTGTGCGCGACCAGCACCGTGTCGCCGTGCCGCGCCCCTGCGGCCCGGTCCAGCGCCGCCATCCAGTCCTCCAGCTCCGGTTCGTCCCAGGACGACGGCGCGAAACGGGTGACCTTCGGCAGGTCCGCTTCCCAGCGGCTTTGCCACTGTTCAGGCGGCGAACCTTTGTACCCCGGAACCATGGTGAAGTGCACGTATGCCTGCTTTCCGACGCCGGACTCCGCACCCTCGACGGGACGGGAATACCGCGGGATGCTCCGGCGCTGTGGCTGATATGAAACGAATAGGGTTCTTGTCCTTCGGACACTACCGGAATGCATTGGGGTCCCGGACGCCCAGCGCACGGGACGCAGTATTGCAGCAGATTGAGCTGGCGGTGGCAGCCGAGGAACTCGGCGTCGATGGCGCGTACATGCGGGTGCACCACTTCGCCCCGCAGTTCTCCGCCCCCTTCCCCACGCTCGCCGCCATGGCCGCCCGCACCAGCAAAATCGAACTGGGCACCGGCGTGATCGACATGCGTTACATGAATCCGCTCTCGATGGCAGAAGATGCCGCCGTGGCGGACCTCATCAGCGGCGGCCGGTTGCAGCTGGGCATCAGCCGGGGATCCCCCGAGCCTGCGCTGCGCGGATATGAATCCTTCGGCTACGTGCCGGGCCCCGACTCCTCGGATGCCGACATGGCACGGCAGCACACTGAAGTGTTCCGGGCTGCGATTGCCGGCGCCGGAGTGGCGCAGTCCGATCCGGCCATGACGGGCACCTCCGCCCCCATGGCCATCGACCCCCTCTCCCCCGGGCTGCCCGAGCGGATCTGGTGGGGTTCGGGCACGCGGGCCACGGCGAAGTGGACCGGCGAACAGGGCATGAACCTGATGAGCTCCACCCTGCTGACCGAAGACACCGGCGTGCCGTTCGACCAGCTGCAGGCCGAGCAGATCGAGGTGTACCGCAAGGCCTGGGCCGACGCCGGACATCAGGGCACGCCGCGGGTCTCCGTGAGCCGCAGCGTCATTCCGCTGGTGACCGGGGAGGACCGGCATTACTTCGGTCTGCGCGCGCAGGCCGAAGGACGTGACCAGGTGGGCCACCTCGACGGCGGCCTGGCCCGGTTCGGCAAGAGCTACATCGGCGAACCCGATGTCATTGCGGCCGACCTGGCCGCCGACGCCGCCGTGCAGGCCGCAGACACCGTCCTGATCACCGTGCCCAACCAGCTCGGCGTGGACTACAACGCACACCTGCTCGAAAGCATCGTCAAGCTCGTGGCTCCGGACGCCGGCTGGCGGTAAGTTCCCCTCCTCCTCCCGCTTGGCCATGGCACCTACGGGGCCTGGATCCGGCGGCAACGATATTCCCCGCTTGCAGAGCTCGCGGGGAATACTAAAAAGCCGCCTCCTCCAGGCCCCTTCGTTTGTCCAGGCACCTTCTGTTTTGTACGGAATTCGTACGGAACGGGGTTTTTCGGAGACCGCCGTTACACTTTGGGAGCTGCCGGACATTAACAGGGCATGAGCTTAGAAACCATCCGGAAGGAACAGCGGGACGTGGACAGGGAGAAACGTTTCCTGGCTGCCCACGCCGCCGGTCACGACCGTGTCTACCGCTACTTCCGACGTCGAACCGAAAACGCGGCCACCGCTGAGGACCTGTGCGCTGAAGTCTTCCGGATTGCCTGGGAAAAGACCGGGCAGGCGGAGAGCCTTTCGGTCATGGTGCTGTTCGGGATCGCAAAAAACGTCCTCCGCAACCATGACCGGTCCGCCTCCCGGTCCGTGAACCTCCTCGGAGCCCTGCAGCTTGGACGGGACCAGGCCGGCGACACCGGCGAATCCCGCGTCCGCGAGGCATTGGCCCGGCTTGGACCCGATGAACGCGAGGTCCTGCTGCTGACCTACTGGGATGGTTTCAGCTCGAGCGAGGTCTCTGACCTCCTGGACACCAGCGCCACGGCCGTCAGGATGCGCCTGCACCGGGCACGCAAGGCACTGGGCCGTCTGTTGGATTCGGATTCACTTTCTGAGGGAGCGCAATGATGAGCAAAAACAACCTGCCGAACGGCATCGGGCAGCGGCTTGCGTCCGCGGATCCGGCCCGCTCCGTTCGAGAATCCGAGCTGGCCCGCAGCCGGGCGAGATCCCTGGCCGTGATGGATGCACCGTCCGCGGCAGAGAACACTTCGCCCGCCCGCCTGCACGCCGTACCTCCGCTGAACACCCACCGCGCTGTGCCTTCAGCGCCCCGCGCCCGACGTCGGATACTCCTCGCGTCCGCCGCCGCAGCACTGCTGGTGGGAGGCATAGTGGTGGCCGACGTCGTCCGTCCAAGAGGTCCCGGCGCCACCGCCGAAGCCGCCCAAGTCCTGAACGCCGCGGCCGACGCCACCATCCGCACCTCCGACCCGGTGGTGGGGCCGGGACAGTACCTGTTGACCGATACAACAACCCTTTTTGACACCGGGGTCGAGGAAGCAGACGGCAGCTCGCTTTCCTGGCAGGCAACCGTCACAGACCGGCTCTACATTCCGGCGGATCAGAACGGAGAATGGATCTGGGACCGCGGGGCACTCGTTCCTTTGGATGCCTCCTCCGACGCCGCCAAAGCGGCAGCCGCCGAATTGGCAGAACTCGGAGAGGACGTGGAAAACCCCGCGGTAGGGATTCAGCGGGCCCCGGGCGGAGCGTTCTATGGGGATCCGCCCGTGACGATTGTCGGGACACCCCTGCAGGAGGCCGGGAATCTGCCCCGGGATCCTCAGGCGCTTCTGGACCTCGTATACGAGCGGGCTGACGGGTCCGGCGGCTCCCGGGACGGTGATGCGTTCATAACCATCGCCGTCAGCCTGCGCAGCGGTGTGGTCCCTGCTGATCTGCGTGCCGCGTTGTATCAGGCAGCTGCGCTCATCCCGGGCGTGATCATCGGGGACACACAGGCAACGGTAGACGGCAAAACGGGCATCGCCATTGGCTACCCCTTCGAGGACATCGAGAGATACGACATCATCATCGATCCCGACTCCGGTCTGGTCATCGGGGAACAGCATGTCCGTCTCCAAGACATGCCGGACGCCCAGGCCGGCACCGTCGTGACCTGGACCTCGGTGAAGACGTCGGTGGTCGACGCCGCGCCGTAGCCCCAACTGCTTCGTCTGGCATCGGGGAGGTCCGGCGCTGAGCTGCGGCGCTTCTCCGGCCGGTCGGGGCATATCGGGGACGGGGGGGTGTAGCGGGTCCGGGCGTTCCGGGTTAGGCGAGGTATGGCACAAAGGTGCCGGACGGGCCGGGTTAGGCGGCTTTAATAACTTTCGCGAGCTCTGCGAGCGGAAGTTTTCGTTGCCGCCGTTCCGGCCCGCCCGGCACCGGACTCCCCGACCGGCACCCACCCGGCACCAGCGGATAAACGTCGGAAAAAGTCACCCCTGTAGAAATGTCGGTGCCCTCAGCTACAGTAGTTTTCAGCTTCACGAGATGTGGCCTTCGCCCGGTTCGCCGGGCATCAAAGCTCCGACTGGCCCCACACCAACCCCATTGTTCGGCGGGTGGTTCGGATGACGAAGCGGCCTGCTCCGACCGGCGCAGGCAAGGACAACCTGCAAAGGAACCCACTGTGAGCATTTCCAGTGTCAGCAACTCCGCTTCCAACAACCCCGACTTCAACAACTCTTCCACCAGCAGCAGCTGCGGCGGCTTCGCGCCCGGCCACAACGTTCATTGGATCCACCGCCGCCGGCTCGAGGCCTGGGAGCAGTGGGCCGACGTCGAGGTCACGGCGGACCCCCAGTTGGACCTCATCCACCTCGTCGTTGACGGGGCGCAGCAGCTGATGTGGTTCCACAACGTCGGCGCCGTGGCCACCGCCCTGGACGCCGCCGTCGACACGCCTCAGTGGTGCCAGCGGTACTCCACGCTGATGGTGCCCGGCGGCTTCGGGTCGGATGCCCGGAGCTCTTTTTTCTACTTGGCCCGGCCGGAGCGGGTGCAGCCGTGCATCGGCTCTCCGGTCCGGGCTCCCGAAAGCGAGCGGATCGATGACCAGCCCTGACTTCCGGCCGACGCCGCTCAGCCGCGCGTAGCAGCCGGCCCCGCCGTCGGAAAACCCACGGCCGGGGAATCGAGTCTGCAAAACTTACCGCTCCGCCAATCGAGTCTGCAGTTTTTACCATTTTTCGCTCTGGAAACGGTAAAAACTGCAGACTCGATCCCGGGGGGGTTCGATTGCGGACTGAAGCTGACCGCGTTCCGATGACGGCCCCGGCGTTCGCGTTCTAGGCTCAGAGCCATGACGAACATACAGATCTGCGTTGACTGCACCGATGCACACCGTCAGGCGGATTGGTGGGCCGAGACCCTGGGCTGGACGCTGGAGCCCACCGACCAGGACTTCATCTCATCCATGCTGGAACAGGGCTTCGCGAAACCGGAGGACGTTATCGAGCACAACGGCGTCCGGGTCTGGCGGGACGGCGCCGCCATTTGTCCTGCTGACGAACTGGGCCGGGAGGACCGGTTGCGCATCCTATTTCAGCCGGTGCCTGAGCCCAAGACCGTCAAGGACCGCATCCACCTGGATGTCCGGCTCCAGGGTCAGGATAAGGACGGCGCCCGGGCCGCCTTGGAGGCGCGCGGCGCGTCCTTCCTGAACGAGGCAAGCCAGGGACCGCACTCCTGGTACGTCATGGCGGATCCGGAGGGCAACGAGTTCTGTATCAGCTGACCGGGCCCGTTTCCCCGCGCAACTGGGCAATCCGCAGCCGAAGGAAGATGATCACCAGCACCAAGGCCCACACCGCCAGGACTGCCACTGCGGCAACCACCAAAAAATACAAAATCACGAACACCACACCGATTCCAGAGCCGATTGCCATGGTGGTCCCCCGCTTCTCTGTGCCGGTCCTCGGGACGGGTCCGGGCATGGGGCCGATCCTAGACGATCACCACCCGTAGGTCAGGCTCTGCCACGCCCGGGAGGGCTGCTGCAAAGTGGCGGCGCAGGATCAAGGGCAACAGCGGCTGCAGTGGGCAGCACCGGGTGGGAACTGCTGCAGGAAACGTGGCGGCTACTGCTGCAGCAGTTCCGGCGGAATGGCGTAGATCAGCACCACGCTGAGCAGGTTCTTCGCGGCGTGCACTCCGTAGGACAGCATGAAGTTGTTGCCTGCCCACACGTACAGCCCGACCAGGACTGCCCCGGTGGCCAGATAGGGCATCAGGACCGGCAGGGACAGGGATTCCTTGCCGACAATATGGATGGACGCGAAGAGCAGCACCGACAGGATGCTGCACGCCCAGATGTTCCAGTAGCGGCTGAGTTTGCCGATGAGCAGGTGCCGGAAAATGTACTCCTCCACGAAGGGCGCCAGAATCACCACCAGGGGCACCACCAGCCAGGGCGACATTTCGGTGACCAGCCCCTGCACGGCTTCCTGGTTCACGGCGGTTTCTGCCTGGCCTGCGATGATGACGCCGATCATGGACGCGATGATCGTGAGGATCACGCCGGTCGGGATCAGGGCAGCGGTCAGCACCGGCCGGGTGGCGAGGATTCGAGCTTCGCGGGCAACATAGCGCCGGGCAGCAATCAGGGCCAGCATCCCTGCCACCGCGTAAAAGCCCAGGTTAATGACGTACGCAGCCACCACCGGGTCCGGGATCAGCACTGACAACCCGGGAACGTTGATGGGCACAAAACTAAGCAGCAGCAGGAACAGGACGTAAAAGCCCGCCGCGACACCGTCGCTGCGGGTAAAGCGGTAGGAAAGCCACGGGATCTGCGCCGGCGGCCGTCCTGCCGGACCGGTCCGGTATTCGTTTGCTGTCATCACCTCAGGATAGGAGGCCGGGGCGCCGCCGTGCAGTCCGTAACCCGGGTTTCGGCCCGCACACCGGCGCGGGTCACTCCCGTGCAAGCGGGCGCTAGTTCAGCTCCGCGATCACCGGGGGCAGCGCCTCCAGCAGCTCCCGCGCCAGGAAACTGAGCGGCCCGCGCGACGCCGAGAGCCGGTCCCCCGCCACCGCGTGCAGGTAGGTACCCCAGCAGGCCGCCTGTTCCGGCGTCGCCCCGCGGGCCAGGAAACCGCCCACCGCGCCGGCCAGGACGTCCCCTGAGCCGGAGGTCCCCAGCCCCGGGTTCCCGGCCGGTACCTCCCAGCTGGATCCGTCCGGCGCCGTGATGAGGTTCTGCGCCGTCACCACCGCCGAGTATTGCCGTGCCACCTTCAGCGAGGCGTCAGCCATGTCCAGCGACTCTTCGTCGGTGTCCTCCTCGCCCAGCAGGTGGAGAATCTCGGTCTTGTTCGGGGTCAGCACCAGGCGGTTAGCCAGCGCCTGAGCCACCTCCGGCTGCCCGGGCAGGACCCCGAGGGCATAAGCGTCCAGGACCACCTGGGTCTTTTCCCCCAACAGGGGCACCACGGATATCAACAGGGCCGCTGTCTGGTCGGCGTCCGCGAGGCCCGGGCCAATCACCACCGCGGCCGCGGAGTCCAGATCCGCCGCAAGGACCGCACCGGCAGCGGCCCCGTCGATGTAACCCTCGGATTCAGCGAGTCCCGCGACGCCGGCTTCAGGAACGGCGACGGCGACACTCACGGCAACGGATTCCGCCAGTCCCATGGTCAGCCGGCCGGCTCCGACCCGCAGCGCGGCGAGGCCCGTCAGCATTGCGGCGCCCGGGGTACGGCGCTCCCCGCCGATCACCAGTACGGTGCCGCGTTCCTTCTTCCCGGCGGTGTTGGTGGTGAGCTGCCAGCCGCGGAGCAGGTCCGGGGTGACGAGGTCAGCGCGGGTGGATGTCATGCTCATCTCCTGCATGTTCGGTGACGGGCGCGCCGCTGTCCTGCAGATGGAGCACGCTGTTGAACGTGTGGACCTCCCACGGCCCGGTTCCGGCCGGGCGCACCAGGCGGGTGACGGAGCCGTTGCGGACACTGTTGGCGGCGGCGGTATCCAGCAGTTCCTGCTCGGAGAACCGTTCGCAGATGTAGCGGATCAGCATGATCACCGCGTCGTGGCAGATAACGGCCACCCGCTTGCCGTCCTCTTCCTCATCCAGGTCCCGGAAGACCGAGCGCAGGCGCAGGGCAACGTCGGCCCAGGATTCCCCGCCCGGCGGCCGGTAGACGAATTTCCCCAGCCAGGCCCGGCGTTCGGCCTCCTCCGGGTAGCGGGCCGCGACGCCGGCGGAGGTGAGCAGGTCCAGGACGCCCAGTTCCCGGTCGCGCAGGCGTTCGTCGATGCGCATTGGCCCGGCGATGCCGGGCAGTCCGGCCAGTTCCGCGGTCTGCCGTGCCCGCAGGTAGGGCGAGCACCACACGGCGTCGGGGAGTTCATCAGCAGGCAGCCCGGCGAACCAGCGGCCCAGTGCTTCGGCCTGGGATTCTCCGTCCGGGCTGAGCGGGACGTCCGGGTCCCGCCATTCGATCTCGATGCGCTGGGCACCTTCTCGGCTGGCACGGGTGGCAGCCACGTTGCCTGCGCTTTCACCGTGCCGGATCAGGATCAGTTCGGTTGCACCCATGCTGCTGACCATACTCCCGCCTGCGCCCTCCCCGGGAGCGAAACACGGCCCGGGAGGGGTGCTCAGGTACGCGTCCGTTCATCCACCCGTCCGCCGTTGCGCACGGTAAAGGTCAGCAGGAAGGCCACGGCGGCGAAGGCTGCCAGCAGCATCAGCCCCACGAAGTAGCTCCGGTTCGCCGGGTCGTAGGTGGCCCCCATGACCAGCGGCGGAAAATATCCGCCCAGGCCGCCGGCCGCGGCGATGATCCCGCCGACGGTGCCGACATCCTGTGCCGGTGCTGCACGGCCGACCCAGGCGAACACGCCGCCGGTGCCCAGTCCCAGGAAGAGCGCCATCAGGATGAATGCGGTGCCGTAGACCCGTTCCTCCTCGGGCCGCAGCGCCACGATGACGGCCAGCACCGCGGTCCCGGCCAGGGAGGCGAGGGTGACCAGTTTCGGGCCCACTATGTCCGCAATGGTTCCGCCGATGGGCCGGGCGATAACGGCTGCCACCGCGAAACCCGCGGTACGGGTTCCGGCGGCCGTCGCGTCGTAGTCGTAGACGTTGCCCAGGTACGTGGGCAGGTAGTTGGAGAACGCCACAAACGCACCGAACACCACCCCGTACAGGAAGCACAGCTGCCAGGTGGCTCGCAGGGTGAAGGCGTGGGTGATCTTGGGCAGCACCGGTTCGGTAGGCCGGGACCAGGCCGGGGATTCGCGCAGCACCAGCCAGCTCAGCACGGCCATGGCTGCCACTACGACGGCGATGGTGATGTGGGCGCCCATGTAACCGACGGCGTTTACCAGGCGCGGGGTGAAAAAGGCCGAGACGGCGGTACCCACCATGCCGGCACCGAAGACGCCCGTGGCGAAGCCCTTGCGGCTGCGGTCATACCAGGCCGAGCAGAACGGGATGCCGATGGCAAACACCGTACCGGCGATGCCCAGGAAGAAGGCGATAACCACCAGAAAGGGAAAGTTGCCCAGCCCGCCCACAATGCCGGTGAGCAGAACCAGCGGAGCCGTGACGCCCAGGATGACGGTGAACATGATCCGCCCGCCGTACCGGTCGGTGAGGGCACCTACCGGAATCCGGGCCACGGAACCCACCAGGATGGGCATGGCTACCAGAACGGACGTCTGCCCCGCGCCCAGGTCCATCTCCGCCGCGTACCGGCTGGAAAGCGGCCCGATCACGGTCCAGGCCCAAAAGCCGACCGTGGAGGCGATGGTGGCCACGATCAGGTTGCGCAGCTGGCCTGATTTCAAGTCCGGGGTTGGTGCCGGAGTTACTGGCGTTGCCGGCATGGCGTCCTCGCTTCCAGAAAGGTCCCGTTAGTCGTCAGTTCCGGGGAACACCGGGACGGTCCCGGTCCGGCGTCCCCACCGGTGCCCAGCCCCGCCGTGGTATTCCCGTGCCCGGAGCAGGCCGCTTGCCGCGTGAGCGGTACACGATGTAGGGCCGGAAGAGGTACTGCAGCGGAGCTGTAAAGGCGTGCACCAGCCGGGTGAAGGGCCAGAGCGAGAAGAGCACCAGGCCGAACAGGGTGTGGATCTTGAAGGACACGGAAGCCGCGGCCATGCCCGCAATGTCCGGCGAGAAGATGAAGATGGAACGGAACCACGGTGCCACCGTGTCCCGGTAGTTCACGATCTTGGTGTCAAACACGGAGAAGACGGTGGTCGCGAGCCCGGTGAGGATGGCGGCGAGCAGGAAGACGTACATCGCCTTGTCGTTGCGGGTGGTGGCCATAAACACCGGCCCCGTGGTGCGGCGCCGGTAGATCAGCAGCACGATGCCCACCAGTGTGGCCACCCCGGCCAGGATTCCGACGCTGAGGGCAAAGAAATGGTAGGTGTCCTCGTTCAGGCCGATGCCGTCCATCCAGGTCTTGGGAATCACCAGCCCCACAAAATGCCCCACAATCACCGCGAGGATGCCGAAGTGGAACAGCGGAGAGGCGATGCGCAGCAGCCGGGATTCGTAGAGCTGCGAGGACCGGGTGGTCCAGCCGAACTGGTCATACCGGTAGCGCCAGATGGAGCCGAGAACCAGGATGGCCAGCACCAGATAGGGCAGGACACCCCACAGCATCACATCGGCAACACCCACCTGGACGTTGTCCGGCGGCGGCACGTCCAGCGGCACGCCGAGCGGCATGCCCGACGCCGGCAGCAGGTCCGCTGCGATCATGGGCTGTTCCTTTCACTCACCGGCAGCAGCCGCGAACTATACGGTTCCAGACCCACGGTCTCGGTGGGCGGCCCGTAGCCGGCGGTACGCATCACCGCAGCCTGGTCCTCCGGGGACACCCCGGGCAGGGTGCTGCAGAGCAGGGTCAGCACACCTTCATAGGGCAGCCCGGCATCCCGCAGGGCAAGGCGCAGCAGTTCCACGGAGGGCCGGTAGCGCTGAAGCAGCTCGTAACCGTCCTCCGGGGATACCTTGGCTGCAAATTCGAGCACCAACGGCAGGTAGTCCGGCAATTCGCTCCCCTCCGGGAGGACACCGTGCGAGCGGTAAACCTCCTTGAAGGCGGCGAGCGCCTCCCCGCGCCGGCGGGTATCGCCGTCGGTCCAGTAGGTCAGGTGCAGGCTGTGCCGCTTGGAGAGATCGAACTCCTGCACGTAGCTTGCCTGCACCTCGCGCAGCGGGGTCTCTGCGAACCAGGCGAACAACTCGTCCAACTCGGCGCCGGCTGCACCGGCTTCGGCGAGCGCGGCCCGCAGGGCAGGCAGTGCGTCCATCAGCTGTTGGTCGGGATACTCCAGCAGCAGCGCCGCTGCCTGCCGGATCATCCGGCTGCGTTCCGGATGGGCGTCGGCGTAGGGTTCCGGCGAGAGTGTGCCCTTGCCCGGTTTGCCCAGCAGCTTCTCCAACAGGCTCATGGCCGCACCCCCGGACCGGAGGACGGCGGCTCCGCTCCGCCGCTCTCCCGGCCCGCCGGACCGTCGCCATCAGCCTGGTCGTAGCCCGCCCCCTTTCCCTCGGCGGCCCCCTGGTCCGCCACACCGCGGTTGTTGTTCGCCGGGAAGAGACCGCGGGGCGAACCCCGTCCGTCCCAGTTCAGCAGGTTCACCCGGCCGCCCAGGTTTCCGTTTCCGGTGGGGTCCTCGCCGCGCTGCCGGGCCTGCAGGGCCTCGAAGTTCTCCACCGCCACGGGGGTCGGCCGGCCGGAGGCCTCACCGAAGACGCCGGTCTGGCCCATCCCGGGACCGCCCTCCACGTCCAGGGAGCAGCCAATTTCCTCCAGATTGTGGGCGTCCTCCAGATGGGCGCTGGGGATGACGTACCGCTCTTCGTATTTGGCCACGGCCATCAGCCGGTACATCGCCACAATCTGTTCGCCGGTCATGCCGACGTCGGTGGCAATCCTTTCATCCGGCGCGTCGCCGAGGGTGATGTCCCGCATGTAGGCGCGCATCGCCGCAAGCTTGCGCAGCACCCCGGTGACCAGGTCCGTGTCCCCGGCAGTGAACAGCTCGGCCAGATATTCCACCGGAATCCGCAGCGCCTCGATGGCGCCGAACAGGTTGTCCGCGCTCTCGCCGTCGTGCCCCTGTTCGTTGAGCACGTCCACGATAGGAGACAGCGGCGGGACGTACCAGACCATGGGCATGGTCCGGTATTCCGGATGCAGCGGCAGCGCCACCCGGAACGTTTTGGCCATGGCGTAGACCGGCGAGCGCCGGGCCGCGTCCAGCCAGTCCTCCGGAATGCCTTCGGCCCGGGCCCCGGCGATCACTTCCGGATCATTGGGGTCCATCATCAGGTCCAGCTGGGCTTCGTACAGGTCCTGCACATTGGGGGTGGAGGCGGCTTCGGTGACCCGGTCGGCGTCGTACAGGAAGATGCCGATGTACCGCAGCCGGCCCACGCAGGTTTCGGCGCAAACGGTCGGGATGCCCACCTCGATCCGCGGATAGCAGAACGTGCACTTCTCGGCCTTGCCGGAGCGGTGGTTGAAGTACATCTTTTTATACGGGCAGCCCGTGACACACTGCCGCCATCCGCGGCAGCGGTCCTGGTCCACCAGCACAATGCCGTCCTCCTCGCGCTTGTAGATGGCACCGGAGGGGCAGGATGCCATGCAGGAAGGGTTCAGGCAGTGCTCGCAGATCCGCGGGAGGTAGAACATAAAAGTGTTGTCGAAGTCCGCCTTGACCTTTTCCTCGGCCTCGCTGCGCAGCTTCTGGAGCACCGGATCCTGCTGCCCGGTCTTCTTCGATCCGCCCAGGTCATCGTCCCAGTTCGCGGACCATTCAATGTTCATGTTCTCGCCGGTAATCAGGGACTTGGGCCGGGCCACGGGGAAGTCCTTGCCGGCGGGCGCGTTGATCAGGTTCTCGAAGTCATAGGTCCACGGCTCGTAGTAGTCATTCAGCTCCGGCTGAACCGGGCTGGCGAAAATGCCGAAGAGCTTGGCAAGCCGGCCGCCGGCCTTCAGCTTCAGCTTTCCGCGGCCGTTCAGTTCCCAACCGCCCTTCCACTTCTCCTGGTCCTCATACCGGCGCGGATACCCCTGCCCGGGCCGGGTTTCCACGTTGTTGAACCATACGTATTCGGTGCCGGCCCGGTTGGTCCAGGCCTGCTTGCACGTCACTGAACACGTGTGGCAGCCGATGCACTTATCCAGTGCCATCACCATTGCCGTCTGCGCCATGATTCGCATCAGTACGCCACCTCCTGGGAACGCTTCCGGACGACGGAGACAATGTCGCGCTGGTTGCCGGTGGGCCCAAGGTAGTTAAAGGCCCAGGACAGCTGTGCGTAGCCGCCGATCATGTGGGTGGGTTTGACCAGGATCCGGGTCACCGAATTGTGGATGCCCCCGCGCCGGCCGGTCGCTTCGGATTTGGGCACATCAATGATGCGTTCCTGCGCGTGGTAGACGTACAGCACCCCGGCCGGCATCCGGCTGCTCACGATGGCCCGGCCCACCAGGACACCGTTGGTGTTCACGCATTCCACCCAGTCATTGTCGGAAACTTCGATCAAAGCGGCGTCCTGCTCGCTCATCCAGACCGAGGTGCCGCCACGGGAGAGGGACAGCATCAGCAGGTTGTCCTGGTATTCGGAGTGGATGGACCATTTGTTGTGCGGGGTCAGATACCGGACGGCGACGGACAGCTCGCCGCGGGTGCCCAGCTGCGGTTCGCCGAACAGGCGGTGCATGTCCAGCGGCGGCCGGTACACCGGCAGCGCCTCACCCATGTCCAGGATCCAGTCGTGGTCCAGGAAAAAATGCATCCGGCCGGTCAGGGTATGGAACGGTTTGAGCCGCTCGATGTTGATGGTGAACGGCGCGTACCGCCGCCCGCCGGTCTCGGACCCGGACCATTCCGGGGAGGTAATCACCGGCGTGGGCCGGTCCTGGGTGTCGCGGAAGGAGATCTGCCGGTCCTCCGCGCCTTCGGCCAGATCCGCCAGCGGGATCCCGGTCCGCTTTTCCAGGGTTCGGAAGCCCTGCACGGCCAACTCCCCGTTGGTGGTGCCGGAGAGCAGCAGGATGGCTTCGGCCATCCGGGCATCCGTGTCCACCGCCGGCCGCCCGGCGGCGGCGCCGCGGTCAAAAACACCGTGCTTGCGTGCCAGCTGGACCAGCGGCCGGGACACATCGTATTTGACGTATTTCGTGGTCAGGCCCAGCTTGTCCGCCAGCGGCCCGACGGCCACGAACTTTTCACCGATCGCCGTGTAGTCCCGTTCCACCACCGCCAGGGAGGGCAGGTTCTTCCCCGGCACCGCGGGAATGTCCGTGCCCTTCCAATCCGGGGCGTGGCCGCCGGGCTGGGCTATCTCCCCGGGGGTGTCATGGGTCAGCGCCGTGGCCACCATGTCCCTGCGCACGCCCAGATGCACCGCCGCCTGCCGGGAAAACTCCTCGGCCAGCAGCCGGAACAGATCGTAATCCGTCTTGGCCTCCCACGGCGGGGCGATGGCCGGCGTGAAGGCATGCACGTAGGGGTGCATGTCGGTGGAGGACAGGTCGTACTTCTCGTACCAGGTGGCCGCCGGGAACACGACGTCGGAGAGCAGCGTGGAGCTGGTCATCCGGAAATCCGCGGAGACCAGCAGGTCCAGCTTGCCCTGCGGCGCCTCCTCCCGCCACACCACGTCCCGGGGCCGGGCCTCGGCATGGTCCTTGCCCATCACGTTGTTCAGCGTGCCCAGCAGATGCTTCTGAAAGTATTCCTCGCCCTTGGCCGAGGACCCCAGCAGGTTGGAGCGCCACAGGATCAGGGTGCGCGGCCAGTTCTCCGGGGCGTCCACATCCTCCACGGCGAAGCGCAGCTTCTCCTCTTTCAGCTGCCGCGCCACCCATGCTGCCTCGGTATCCGCCTCGCCGCGTGCGACGGCAGCGGCGGCATCGTCGGCCACGTCCAGGGAATTGCACGCATCGAACTGGGGGAAGAACGGCATCCAGCCCATGCGGGTGGACTTCGCAATGACATCGGCAGTGTGCATTCCGCGCAGGTGGCCGGTGGCCAGCGGAGACTGCATGGCGTCGGAGGAATACCCGTCGGAGCGGAACTGGTCCGTGTGCATGTACCAAAAGGCCGTGCCGATCATGAACCGGGGCGGCCGGTTCCAGTCCCCCGCGGAGGCCATGGCCGCCCAGCCGGTAATGGGACGGCACTTTTCCTGGCCGACGTAGTGTGCCCAGCCGCCGCCGTTGCGGCCCTGGCAGCCGGTGAGCATCAGCATGGCCAGGATGGCGCGGTACGTGACGTCACCGTGGTACCACTGGCAGATGCCGGCGCCGAGGATGATCATGGACCGCCCGCGGGATTTTTCCGCGTTGGCGGCGAAATCCCGGGCCGTGCGGATGACCGCTTCCGGGCTGACGTTGGTGATTTCATGCTGCCAGGCCGGGGTGTAGGGACTCGCGGCGTCGTCGTAGCCTGCCGCCCACTGTCCGGGGAGCCCGTCCCGGCCCACACCGTATTGGGCCAGCATCAGGTCAAAGACGGTGGTGACGGTGCGGCCGGCCACCTCCATCACGGGCACTCCGCGCTGCACCACCGATCCGACACCGGAGGGGTCGGTGAAGGCGGGCAGATCCACCCGGCTGACTCCGTGGCTGTAGGAGGAGGCATCGGCCACCGACAGGGCGGGCACCACGCCCTGCAGGTCCAGGTTCCACTTCCCGGCGTCGGCCTCGTTGTACCGGAAGCCCACGGAACCGTTGGGCACCACCGGGGTGCCGGCGTCGCGGTCCAGGAGCACGGTCTTGAACACCGAGTCCGCGGCTTTGGCCTCGCTCCGGCCAAGCTCCGCGGCGGTGAGGAATTTGCCCGGGACCACGGTTCCGTCGGGGCCCGGCTCCAGTGCCACGAGGAACGGCAGGTCGGTGTACTGCACCACATAGTCCTCGAAGAACGGCACCCGCCGGTCCACGAAATTCTCCTTGAGGATCACGTGGCCCATCGCCATGGCGAGCGCGGCATCGGAACCGGCGGCAGCGGGCAGCCATTCATCGGCGAACTTGGTGTTGTCCGCATAGTCCGGGCTCACCGAAACCACCTTGGTGCCGCGGTAACGCCCTTCCACCATCCAGTGCGCATCCGGGGTGCGGGTGACCGGGATGTTGGACCCCCACATCATCAGGTAGGTGGCGTCCCACCAGTCTCCGGATTCGGGCACATCGGTCTGGTCGCCGAAGACCTGCGGGCTGGCCACCGGCAGGTCCGCATACCAGTCATAAAAACTGTTCATCACTCCGCCGATGAGGTTGATGAACCGGGCACCGGCCGCGTGCGAGACCATGGACATGGCCGGGATGGGCGAGAACCCGGTGCACCGGTCCGGGCCGAAGTTCTTCACCGTGGCAACGTGCGCCGCGGCAGTCATTTCCAGCGCCTCGGCCCAACTGGAGCGCACCAGTCCGCCCTTGCCCCGCGCCTGCTGGTAGGTGCGCCGGCGCTGCGGATCATTCACAATCTCTTCCCACGCCAGCACCGGATCCCCGGTACGCTCCCTTGCCTCCCGGTACATTTCCAGCAGCACGCCGCGGATGTAGGGGAACCGGACCCGGGTGGGCGAATACGTGTACCAGGAGAACGCCGCGCCGCGCGGGCAGCCGCGGGGTTCGTACTCGGGCCGGTCCGGTCCCACGCTCGGGTAGTCGGTTTCCTGCGCCTCCCAGGTGATGATCCCGTCCTTGACGTACACCTTCCACGAACAGGAGCCGGTGCAGTTCACGCCGTGGGTGGAGCGCACCACCTTGTCGTGGCTCCACCGGTTCCGGTAGAAGGCGTCCCCCTGCCGGCCGCCTTCGCGGAACACGGCCCGTCCGTCAGCGGTCTCGTCCCAGCGGGTGAAGAACCGGCCGAGTTTGAGCATTGCATCGGATGCGGGGCCATCGATCCCCGGAGCGGAGCCAGCCATAGGTACTAGCTTGGAACAGCGTTGCCCGCACAGACAGGGGGAATGCGCATATCGCCGTCCCGGCCCGGCAACAATGCCTCCTTTTCGAACGGATCGCCCGTGTCCGGCCGGTTTGGCCCCGGGCGATAAACTCGATTTGTGAGCACAGAACTTCCAGCACAGGTGTCCGATATCTTCGACCCGCAGCAGTGGCGTCTTGTCTCCGGGTTCGAGGACCTGGCGGACATGACCTACCACCGCCAGGTGGAGCGCGACGCCGACGGCACCGTCGTGCGGGACCTGCCGACCGTGCGGATCGCTTTTAACCGCCCCGAGGTGCGCAATGCCTTCCGTCCCGGCACCGTGGACGAGCTCTACCGGGCTATGGACCACGCCCGGATGACCCCCGACGTCGCCACCGTGCTGCTCACCGGCAACGGCCCCTCCCCCAAGGACGGCGGCCACTCCTTCTGCTCCGGCGGAGACCAGCGCATCCGCGGCCGCGACGGCTACCGGTACGCCGAGGGCGAGACCAAGGAAACCATTGATCCGGCACGCGCCGGGCGGCTGCACATCCTGGAAGTCCAGCGGCTGATGCGCACCATGCCCAAGGTCGTCATCGCCGTCGTCAACGGCTGGGCTGCCGGCGGCGGGCACAGCCTGCATGTGGTCTCGGACCTGACCATAGCCTCGCGCCAGCACGGAAAGTTCAAGCAGACCGATGCCACCGTGGGCAGTTTCGACGCCGGCTACGGCTCGGCCCTGCTGGCCCGGCAGATCGGCCAGAAGAAGGCCCGCGAAATCTTCTTCCTGGCCCGCGAATACTCCGCCGAGGACATGGTGGCCATGGGTGCGGTCAATGAAGCGGTAGACCACGAAAACCTGGAAAAAGTGGCCCTGGAATACGCCGCGGACATTGCCCGGCAGTCGCCGCAGGCCATCCGGATGCTGAAGTTCGCGTTCAACCTGGCCGACGACGGCCTGGCCGGCCAGCAGGTCTTTGCCGGTGAAGCCACCCGCCTGGCGTACATGACGGACGAGGCTGTGGAGGGCAAAGAGGCGTTCCTGGCCAAACGGGCCCCGGACTGGTCCTCCTTCCCCTACTACTTCTAGGACCGCGTTGGAACTGCTCCCAGTCCTGATAACCCCGGGGTTCGACCCCGGCATGCTCCTGGCCCCGCTGGCCGATGCACTGGCAGGCGAGGGCCCCGCCGTCGCGCCGCACACGGATCCCGGTCAGACCTTCGACGGCGAACTGCCCAATGACGACATTGCGCTGGTGATCAGTACCTCCGGCTCCACCGGAACCCCGAAGCAGACCATGCTCTCCACGGACGCTCTGGCCGCGTCCTCGATGGCCACAGCCATGGCACTGGAAGCCGACGGCCAGTGGCTGGCCGCCCTGCCGGTGAACTACATTGCCGGCGTCCAGGTACTCATCCGGTCCCTGTACGCCGGCACGCAGCCGGTGTTCATGGACCTGTCAGTTCCGTTCAGCGCGGAGGTGTTCACCCGGGCCGCCGAAGAGATGACGGACCGCAACCGGTTTACCTCCCTGGTGCCCACCCAGCTGCACCGGCTGCTGCAGGACCCGGCACCGGAAACCCTCCGCGTGCTGCGCCGCTTCAACGCGATCCTGCTCGGCGGCGCCCCCGCGGGGGCTCCCCTGCTGGAGAAGGCACGCAGCCACGGGTTGAACGTGGTGACCACCTACGGCATGAGCGAAACCTGCGGCGGCTGCGTCTACAACGGTGTTCCGCTGCCCGGCGTCGACGTCATCCGGTGGGAAGGGCGCCTGTGGATTGCCGGGGACGTGCTTGCCGACGGGTACATGGGCCGGCCGGACCTGACCGAGGACCGCTTCCGGTTCAATTCCGGGCGCCGCTGGTTCCGCACCGATGACACCGGCACTGTGGATGACCAGGGCAGGGTCAGTGTTTCCGGCCGGCTTGACGACGTCATCGTCAGTGGCGGCATCAAGATCTCGGCACAGGCGGTGGCCGAGGCCGTGGAGACCGTGGCCGGCGTGGACCAGGCCTTTGTCTTGGGCCTCGACGACGCCGAGTGGGGCTCCCGGGTGGGGGCCGCCGTCGTCGGCAGCGTTGACCCGGAACTGATCCGGGAGGCCGTCCGCTCCCGGCTGGGCGCCGCGGCCGTCCCCAAGGTGGTCCTGCTGCTCGAATCCCTGCCGCTGCTGCCCAACGGCAAGGCGGACCGGATGACCCTGCTGCGGCTGCTCGCCGCGGCGAAACACTGAACCTGTTTTCCCGTAACCGAAGAACTAAGGACTGAAACTGTGGCTACAGCCGCCCAATGGTTAGAAGGCGCCCGTCCCCGGACGCTGCCGATGGCAATAGCGCCGGTCATTATCGGCTCGGCTGCTGCCTACGACCTCGGAGCCTTCCACCCGGTCCGCGCAGCACTGGCAGCCATCGTGGCCATCCTGCTGCAGGTGGGCGTGAATTACGCCAACGACTACTCCGACGGCATCCGCGGCACCGACGATAACCGGGTGGGTCCGCTGCGGCTGACCGGTTCCCGGCTGGCCACCCCCAAACAGGTCAAGTACGCGGCCTTCGCATGTTTCGGCGCCGCGATGATTGCCGGCTTTGCCCTCGTGATCCTGGCCTCGAGCTGGTACCTGATCCTGGTTGGCTTCGGCTGCGTGGCGGCGGCCTGGGGCTACACCGGTGGAAAGAACCCCTACGGGTACATGGGCCTGGGCGATGTGTTCGTTTTCGTCTTCTTCGGCCTGGTGGCCACTCTGGGCACCACGTACACGCAGGCCCTGGAAATCAACACCGCCGCTGTCCTGGGCGCGGTAGGCACCGGGCTGATCGCCATGGCCCTGCTCATGGCCAACAATGTCCGGGACATCCCCACGGACCGTGAGGCCGGCAAGCGGACCCTTGCGGTGCGGCTGGGGGACGGCCCGGCGCGGATCAGCTACGTGATGATGCTGGCGCTGGCCCTGCTGCTGCCCCTGCTGATCGCCGGCAGCTACCCCTGGATTCTGCTGGTGCTGCTGCTGGTGCCGGCGTGCATCATGCCGTGCTGGCTGATGCTGACGGGCAAAAAGCGCGGCAGCCTGATCCCGGTCCTGAAGCAGACCGGGCTGATCAACCTCGGTTTCTCCGTGCTCTACGCCGCCGGACTCGTCCTCACCCGCCTGCTGGCCTAGCCGGTTCGGCTCGGGGTTCCGGGTTTATCCGGGCGGCGCGGCCCGGCAGGGACTTAGCCAGCGGGGGCGTACCCAGCCGGGACTTACGCCTCGCGAGGACTTACGCGTCGCGAGGACTTAAGCGTCGAGGGGCTTACGCGTCGCGGCGGCGGTCGTTGTCGATCTGCACGTCGGGGTTGTCGGAAACGAGTCCGTCCTCGGCAGCCGAATCATCCAGTTCGGCACGGTTGCGCTTGGGCGCCCGTTCCTCCGTGAAGCGGCGCTGGACGGTGCGGGCTGCTTCGTCGCGCATGTTGCGGGCAAACAGATAGGTCACGCACCAGGCAAGGATGGCGGCAGCCAGCGCCGACAGCAGGATGCCTAGTCCCATCCACAGGCAGATCACGAAGAAGACGGCCACCAAACCCAGGCGGAGTGCAGTAAATTTCCAGAAAGCCACGCCTCCATTCTAGGCGCCCGCAGGTCCGGCCGGTTCCGTGCCCGTCACCGGGCCCTGCCGCCGGGGCACTCAACTACAATGGGCCTATGCCTCGTCTTGTGTTGTTCGGCGTCATCGTTGTCGCTGCCGTGATCATTTACGCCGTCATCGACTGCCTTATGTCCCGCGCGAACGAGGTGCGGAGCATTTCCAAGGTCTCCTGGGTGCTCACCATCATCCTCGTACCGGTACTTGGTGCGGCGCTGTGGTTCCTCTTCGGCCGGCCGTCCGGCGGCTCCGGAGGATCCGGACCGCGGCAGCCCCGCCGTCCCTCAGCGCCCGACGACGATCCCGACTTCCTGCGGAATCTGGAAATCCGCCGCCGTCAGGAACAGAAGGAAGCCGAGCTCAAGGCCCGCGAGGCGGAGCTCCGGGCGCGCGAAGAGCAGCAGAACCGGCAGAACGACGACGGCAAGCCCGGCGCCTAGCTCCCCCGGCTCCGGCCGGTGACACGCAGGCTGCCAGGCTTCTGTGCCCCGGTCTTTACCCCGCCGTGTTTCCCAGTTCGCTCCCGGACTCGGGCTCGTTCCTTGCTTTCCCGGGCCCGCTTTCCCGGGCTCTCGGGGCTGGGTTCGCTCCCGGACCGGCACAGGATCCCACCGAGTGGGGCTGGTGTTCTTGATGGGACCCCTCTGGCACCACCAGTATCAGTCGGTGGGAGGGTGTGCGGGGAGCGGCTGGATGGCCCGCCGGGCAGGGTGGGGACGCTCCCAGGGGCCGGGTTCCCAGCTGCTTGTCCACTGCCGCGTTTCCCTCCTGCGTACCCCCGTCCTACCCGGCCGTGTTTCCCCGGCCACCTGCACCCGACGGCGCCCCTGGTCCTGCAGGTTGTCGCCTGCCTGCTGCCTGCCACCCCCTTGCGCACGTAAAAAGGCCCGCCACGGTATCCCGGGGCGGGCCTTTTTAGGAAGCGTTAGACGCCGGCGTAGCTGTGCAGGCCGGAGAAGAACATGTTCACAATGGTGAAGTTGAAGACCACGCAGAGGTAGCCGACAATCGACAGCCAGGCAGCCCTGGTGCCCGTCCAGCCGCGGGTAGCCCGGGCGTGCAGGTAACCGGCGTAGACCACCCAGATGACAAAGGTCCAGACTTCCTTGGTATCCCAGCCCCAGTACCGGCCCCAGGCCTGCTCTGCCCAGACAGCACCGGCCATCAGGGTGAAGGTCCACAGGACAAAGGAAACGGCGTTGATGCGGTAGGCCAGGTTCTCCAGGCTCTGCGCGGAGGGAACAATCCGCAGGAACGGCAGCCGTTCCGGACGGCCGGCGCGGATCCGGGTCTCCCGGTCCGCCTGCAGCAGCTGGAGCACCGACATAGCAAACGTCAGGGTAAACAGGGCCGAGGCAATGACGGCAACGGAAACGTGGATGATCAGCCAGTAGCTCTGCAGGGCAGGCACCAGGTGCGCCACGGGGGTGGGGAAGCCGATGGTGGCAGCCATCATCATGATCAACACCAGACCGAGGACGAACGTACCCAGGAAGCGCAGGTCGCGGCGGGTCAGCACCAGCAGGAACACCACGGTCACCACCAGCGCGCCGGTGGTGCAGAACTCGTACATATTGCCCCAGGGCACCCGGTGGGCGGCCATACCGCGGGTGATGACGCCTGCGGCGTGCACGGCAGCAGCCAGCACGGTCAGTGCCACGCCTACCCGGGCGGCGTTACGGCGAGGACCGGTGTACCCCATGCCCTCGTCGGCGGTCTGGGCTTCGCGCCCGCCATCAGGGTCCCAGGACCGGGCGGCGCCGTTCGCGGGTGCACTTGCCGGAACGGTTTCGCGCACCCGGGCCTTGTTCTCCAGCCGGCTTTCGACCGCCTGAATGGTCTTGCTGCTCTTGGCCAGGTCCCAGGAGAAGGCCAGGAACGCGACCGTATAGGCGAATGCTGCCAGGAGCATAAACAGCTCGCTGTAACTCGCCAGGGTGTAATCGATGGAGGGCATTACCGGTCCTTACCTGATTCTTCGGCGGTGCTGCGCTCCGCCGCTGCGTTTGCGGGTACGCTGACCCGCCCATCATTGTGTCCGTCTGTGTCCTGATGTGCCAGCCACTTCTCCGAAAGCAGGCCTCGGATGGCAGCCGCTTCGCTGGACAGGCGGGCATCCTCGCCGCGGGCCAGCAGGCCGTACTCCACCATCACCCGGCCGTCCGGATGCTGACCGGCCCGGATCCAGACCCGCCGGCGGGCCATGAACAGCGAGACCGCCAGGCCGGAGAGGCACAGGACGGCGAAGATCAGCACGCCGGTCTTGCCCGGATCGTAGTGGATATCGAGGGCCGCGTAGCGCTTCAGCCCGTCAAAGGTGATTGACCCCTTGCCCTCCGGCAGTTCGTACGTCTGGTTGGCGGCGAGCACGATGCCGCCCGAGTCCAGGTCGCGGTTGTTCAGCGGGGTGAGGTCTTCGGTTTCCAGCACGTAAACGTTGGACGGAACGCCCTCGTCCAGTCCGAGGTCTCCATAGTAGGAGTTCAGGTTCAGCTGCGGATTGATCGGATCCGGGTCCCCGGAGTAGCTGACCCCTGCGTCGTCAATCATGGCGGTTGGCAGGAAGAAACCCACAAAGCCCAGCTGGTCCGGCTTTGCATCGGGCGCCTTGATCACGGCAAGGGAGGTGTACACACCGTCGGTGGGGACCGAGACAACCGGCCCCTGCAGCGCCACATTGCCCTCGCCGTCGCGCACGGTCACTGTGGGTGCGTAACCGTTGCCGACCAGGTACACGCGGGTGCCGCCCACCGTGAGGGGGGCGTTGACCTTGAGCACCTCCTCGTGCGGTTCGGCGTCCGGGTTTTCCCTGACCGTCATGTAGGCGGAGAAGTCCAGCGGCTGTCCGTAGTGGGTCTGGGACTCTCGGTCGAATTCGACCTCGAACTTGTCCAGCGTCAGCGCATACGGGCTCAGCTGATCCTCGGTGAAGTTGGAACCCGGAGTGAAGGTGTCGTAGCTGACCAGGGTGTTCACGAAGGATTCCCCTTCGACCACGATTTTCTGTCCGCTGTAACCGAAGAGCCCGCCGATACCCACACAGGCGAGCACCCCGATCATGGAGGTGTGGAAAACCAGGTTGCCCAGTTCCTTCGCGAACCCGCGCTCTGCGCCAACCGAGGGCCGGTCCGTGTCGGTTCCCCGGACATCCACCCGGTAGCCGCGCTTGCGCAGGACTTTCGCTGCGTCGCGCACGGCGTCGGCCGGAGTCAGGGAGGCGGACGCCGGAACGGTGAGGGTGCCGTACTCGGGCATCCGCGAGAGTTTGCTCGGGGTGCGCGGCGGCTTGGAGCGCATGGCCTTGAAATGCACCTTGGCGCGCGGGATCACGCAGCCGATCAGTGAGATGAACAGCAGCAGGTAGATCGCTGAGAACCAGACCGAGGAGTACACATCAAAAAGCTGGAACCGATCCAGCCACGGCCCCGTCTCGGGGTTGTCCTTGATGTACTGCGTGACCACCGACGGATCGGCGGGGCGCTGCGGAAACAGCGAACCGGGCACTGCGGCGACGGCTAGAAGCAGCAGCAGGAACAGCGCCGTCTTCATGCTGGTCAGCTGGTTCCAGGCCCACCGGAGCATCCCCAGTACTCCCAGCGCGGGCACCGCCACGTCATCCCGGCGGCCCTTGGAGGGGCGGGACGGGGATTCGGGCTTTTTGGCTTTGTCAGTCACGGCATCCGGTTTCGGGGTCAAGGTGTTCTCATGCTTCGTCTGTTCTCACTGTTCATTTGCTCGCACATCAGATCGGCAGGGTCACATTACCCAGCCAACCTTGGAGCTGGTTGATCCATACGTTCCAGACGCCGCTGACCATCAGCACGCCCAACGCAATCAGCATTCCCCCGCCGAAACGCTGCAGGGCGAGGCGGTGCCGGCGGAAGATGCCCAACGCGCCCATTCCCCGGCGGAAGCCGACGGCCAGGAGCAGGAACGGCAGTCCCAGCCCGAGGCAGTAGACAAAGGTCAGCAGCGCTCCCTTTGCCGCACTGGCATCACTGCCGGAGAAGGAGAGCAACTGTACCGCGGAGAGCGTCGGGCCAATGCACGGCGCCCACCCCAGCCCGAACGTGATCCCCAGCACCGGAGCGCCCCAGAGGCCGGCCGGCGGTTTGGCTTCGATCTTACGGTCGCGCTGGAACCAGCTCATGCCGCCCATAAAAACAATGCCGAGCAGAATCACCACCACCCCGAGCGCCTGCGTGATCCATTCCTGCTCGGACCCCTTCAGCCAGGCCCCCAGCTGCCCGATACCGGCACCGAGTGCCACGAACACCAGGGAAAAGCCCAAGACAAAGAGTCCGATGCCGGCGAACATCCGTCCGCGGCGCTGCTTCTGCAGGTCCACACCGGTCAGCCCGGTGACGTAGCCGAGGTATCCCGGGACCAGGGGAAGGACGCAGGGTGAGAGGAACGAAACCAGCCCGGCGAGGGCAGCCACGGGGATGGCCAGCAGCACGGAACCGTTGAGCACGGTGTCGGCAAAGGCATTGGCTGTGGATTCCGCGGCCGGGTTCACCGCTGCTGTAAGGAAGGACACGTCCCTACGCTGCCAGCGCGTCGCTGATCAGGGCCTTGAGGGTTCCCTTGTCAGCCAGTCCGAGGATACGGGCTGCAACGCGGCCCTGCCGGTCCAGCACCAGCGTGGTGGGAACAGCCTGCGGCGGAACCACATTCGCCATCGCCAGCAGCACGCCGCCGTCCTTGTCATAAAAACTGGGGTACGGAACATTGAAGTTCCGTTCGAAGGCTTCGGCCGTAGCCTTTTCGTCGCGGATATTCACGCCGTAGAAGCGCGCACCGTCGGCTTCGAAAGTATTGTGCAGCTCCACCAGGTCCGGGGCTTCCTTGCGGCAGGGGGCGCAGGCGGCGTACCAGAAGTTGAGGACGACGACGTCGCCCGCCCAGTCCGCGGAGCTCACTTCAGTGCCGTCGAACAGGGTGCCGGAGAGCTGAACGGCTTCACCGCGGTCAGCCGGATCGTATTCGGTGACCGAGCCGTCACCGGCAATGTAGTTTTTGTTGTCGCCTGCATTGGCCTGTTCGGCCAGCGGGTCATCCGAGGAACAGCCGGCGGCGGCGGCGACAAACGGGACGCTGACGGCCAGTCCGGCGCCGAGCCGAAGGAAGGAGCGGCGCCCGAGGGCGGCGCCAGAGCTCTGACTTTTCTTCAAGGATTTCCAGCTTTCATCGCGGCAGGGGGGAGCCACTTCTACAACGCGTAGTAATTCTATTATGCTCCCGGGACATTTGCTGCGCCGGGCAGGAGGTCGGCGCTGGGCTCCGCATAGCGGACGCCAACGAGCACGCCTCCGTCGAAATCGAGGGTGGTGACCGAGGTCAGGGTGCATTCCCGCTGGCGCGGATCATGCCAGAGCTTTTGGCCTTCGGCAGCGCGGCGGGTGACCCAGATAGGCAGCTGGTGGCTGACCAGGACAGCCTCCGCGTTGTCTCCGCCGAGCTCCACCGCACGCATCCGCGCATCGTCGACGGCAGCCATCACCCGGGCCACCTGCTTGGCATAAGGCTCCCCCCAGGACGGACGCATGGGGTTGCGCAGCAGCGGCCAGAAGCGGGGGTTGCGCAGCTTGGCCTGGATATTGGACATGCCTTCGAAGCGGTTCTCTGCTTCCAGAATGCGTTCGTCTGTGGTGATATCCAGCTTCAGCGCGGCGGCAATCGGGGCCGCCGTCTCCTGCGCACGGGTGAGCGGCGAGGCGACGAGGTGGACCAGATTGGCACCCTCGTTGCGCCGTTCAGCAAAGTGACCGGCCACGCGGTCCGCCATTTGGCGCCCCAGATCGGACAGGTGGAACTCGGGAAGGCGCCCGTAAAGGACCTTGTCCGGATTGAAGACTTCGCCGTGGCGCACGAGATGTATGGATGAGCGGGACATGTGTCCCAGTTTCGCAGAGATGGAGCCAGCCGTTAAATTTCGTAACCAGACTGAGTGATTCACTTGAACCTTTAACCAATCCATGCAACACTGTATGCAAATGCATGAAAATGGTGCGGGGGTCCTCCCGCACCACACTGTCATAGAAGGAGCAACCACATGATCCCCAGCGGCCTCACCACCGGAACCTGGAACTTCGACGCCTCGCACAGCGAGGTCGGCTTCACCGTCCGGCACGCCGGCATCAGCAAGGTCCGCGGCAATTTCGACAAGGTCGAAGCGACCCTGACGGTCGGCGAGAGCATCGCGGACACCAAGGTCACCGCTGTGATCGCCGCCGATTCCTTCAACTCCAACGACGCCAACCGCGACGCCCACGTCAAGGGCCCCGACTTCTTCGACGTCGAGCAGTTCCCGGAACTCACCTTCACCGCCACGGGCATCGAGGGTTCCGGTGAAACCTACAAGGTCACCGGCGAGCTGACCATCAAGGGCATCAGCCGCACCGTCGTCCTGGACACCGAATTCAATGGCGTGGCCGTGGACCCCTTCGGCGCCACCCGCGCAGGCTTCTCCGCCAGCACCGTGATCAGCCGCAAGGACTTCGGCCTGACCTGGAATGCAGCCTTGGAGACCGGCGGCGTCCTGGTGGGCGACAAGGTCACCATCAATGTCGATGCCGCCTTCGTAGCGGCATAGGCAGCAGCACCGACTCTTCAGCGCAGCCCCGGCCCATTGAACTGCTCCCCGAAAGTTGGACTGAGAAATCAGTTCTAACTTACGGGGAGCAGTTCTATGCCTGCGCGCAGTTCATTGTCCGAGGACCAACGC